>CAMDBY010000027.1 GCA_945889575.1 Bifidobacterium breve | reverse complement strand
GACATCAATGTTGGAAGGCGTGTTCGCAAGCAATGCCATCCGTGGCATCGTCTTTCCTTCACGCATTAATTGCGAACCACGATGAAGTTCCGCTAACGACGGACTAACGATGACTGTAGAGCCAGTGGATTGAAGATCGGTGAGTGAATCTGCAAATGCGTTAAACAACGGTGGCGTATTAGCAATTGCATCAATCTTTGATTCGTACCCTTCGCCAGGAGCATGGCTCTTCCAGTGATTGATAAGAGAATTTGCTTTGGCAGGAGGATTCTTTAGCCATTGGATAAATGTCCGTTGTGGATCGCAAGCCGATACAACAATTCGTGCTGTGACTGTTGCGCCGTCTCCGGTTTGCACCGCACTGACACGAGATCCTTCACAGATGATTCCGACCACACGAGTACTGGTCCGTAAGAATCCACCGGCAGCAAGAAATGATTGTTTCAGAGCTTCTGGCAACATGCCGCTTCCGCCAACAGGACGGCCGAGAGTTCCGACATGCCGAAGTGCATACGAGATCGCACCAAGTCCTGTGCCGGGGGTCTCAGGTGAGAGTCCCCACACAACCGGACCTTCCACCATTGCGGGTCCGATAACTGCTTCGTCATCAAAAAACTGCCGCATGACATCGGCTGCTGACATGCGGCTCATGCGAAGCATTGATGCAACGCCGCGGCCGCCTCTTCGGATAACGGTGGAAAGAAGGGAACCTCGGGTCGGCGGATTCGCAGCAGCTTCGAGAATCAATCGTGCGACGGGAATAGCTGTTTGTGCGTACTGTCTGTACCCATCAACTGATCCGGGGTGAGCGACTGCGAGTTCGTCAAGAGTTCGGTCAACGTCGTGCCACAGCGGCCAGAATTTCTCGGTTGTCCAGTCACCATTAATTTGCGGTGGCTCGACATCGATGTATTGAAGCCCGTGGGCTGACAAATTGAGTTCTTCAGCTATCGGGGTGGTGCGAAACGTTAGATGGTCGCAGTTGCAAATATTGACAGTTGCCCCGCCATATTGCTCGCTGGCAGCGGTACCTCCGACCTCTGAGCGGGCCTCGATTAGCAACGTAGACAGTCCGTGACGCGCAAGATATGCAGCTGTTACGAGCCCGTTATGGCCAGCACCAATAACGATGGCGTCAAAATCTGTCTCTGAGCGCTTAGTCACGGACTCTATTCAAGCACTCAGATAGGTTTGATGCATGGCTTCTTCACGATTACTGGGTGACCTTTCCGCATCGCAATTATCTGCACAACTATCTAAAGATTCGATAGTGATTTTGCCGTTGGGTGCAATAGAGCAACATGGCCCACATTTGCCACTGAACACAGACTTTGTAGTAGCAGATGCCGTGTCGCGGGCTGCAGTAGACAAATTTGGCGCTGAAATCAATGCGTGGCTGCTGCCGACTCTTCCGTTCACAAAATCAAATGAGCATGCATGGGCTGCAGGGACTATGTGGTTGTCAGCGACAACCATGATGGCTGTGATTGACGACATTGGTCGATGTGTTGCATCGACTCCTGCAAAGAAGATCATGTTCATCAATGGTCATGGCGGCAATAGCGCGTTGATGGCGATGATGAATAGGGAGTTGCGGTTGAAATACGGTCTTCAGACCTTCCTCGCTCATCCTCATATGCCCGCAGACCAAGGTGGTTCGTCTGCCGAATCTGAACTTGGTATGGGGGTTCATGGTGGAGTCGATGAAACTTCTGTCATGTTGCACTTGCGTCCTGACCTTGTTGACATGTCGCTTGCAGTACGTCGCATACCTGAAGGGCTTGCAAAGAATGAACAAGTTAAATTCGGTGGCCGTGTTGCTTTTGGTTGGTTGTCAAATGATTTCTTCCCAGAGGGGCATATTGGTGACCCAACTGGAGCGAGTGCCGAACTTGGTGCCCGCATGTTTGCTAGCGCGATTGAATCGTTAGGTACTGCGATGAAGGAAATTAGTCGATTTGACTTTGGTCGGTAAATACAAAAGGGGAGGAGCATTGCTGCCCCTCCCCAATATGTTGTAGTTGTTTAACCGAGTTTGATTGCTGGGTTGATGTACTTGTTGGTGACGATGTCGTCTGCCACAAGGCCATCTTTAACTTTTGCACCGGTTGAGGTGAACACTGGAGTTGCTGTCGCGATGAATGCTGTTACACGCTCTGTGTCGAAAGAACCGAGTGTTCCGTCTGGGCTGTTAGCAATGAGCTTGTCCTCTTGCATCTTTGCAACTGCGGCTTTTGCCTGACCTGCGTCATAGGCCCAACCGTTGTTGTACTGAGTTACTGCATCAAGGATGATTGCGTTAGCTGTATCTGGAGCACCAAGATAATCAAGTGCGGCCTGCTGGATCACAGGCACGAGTGCCGTGAGGCATGTGTCGTACTGTGCGATGTTTGCTGGCGTTCCGCCCAATGACTGTGCATATGCGGTCCAACCTGCATCGTGGATGTACTGGTAGGCAACATCCTTCATCCAATCCTTAAGGACGTTCTTGTAGAAGTACGGCTCAGAAGTACCGAAACCCTGTTGAGTGTCTTTTCCGCCTGCAGCGATGAACGACGCAGGTGCGCCGTCATATGTCGCATCTACTTGCTTCTTATCAAGAATTCCTGTGGCTGTGAAGTAGTCCATATACGCGGCGCCATCGAAATAGCGAACCTTTGCACCAGTTGCCTTCAAGTCCGCAATTGTCTTTACGTCTGGATAGGTAGCTGGGTCCCACATGATGATTTGTGGGTTGATATTGAATGGTGCAACAACAGCCTGTGTTGGGAAGTCGGTCGAGTGTGCAACCGCTTCGTCTGTGCTGGTGAAACCAAGAAGGATGCTTGGGTCTTTGTACAGTTCTGCTGTTACTTGGCTGTATCCGATTGCTGGTCCACCTGCACGGATTTCAACCTTTACACCTGTGGTTTTCCCACCGGCCATGAGGTCTCCCGTGACGCGGAGTTTGGCTGTGTCTACTGTGTAACCCGGCCCAACAAGTTGGTACAAGTTGCCGTGTTCTGCTTCTGGGTTCCAGTCAGTCTGAAGTGACACTGTTGCGGGGCAACCAGCAGCGACAAGGTCGACGCCGGTAGCTGCAGCAGCTGTTGTATCTGGAGCAGCTGAATCACTGCCGCCGCACGCAGCAAGCGTGAGGGCGGCGATGACTGCAGTTGCTAATAGTGGTCTTTTTTTCATATGTTTATGTTCTCCTGGTAGTTGGTGATGTGCGGGTCAATGACCCCTATTGGTGATGTGCCATTTTCCGATGGCTCTACGAGAGACCCATCCGAAAAAGAGGAACACCACCAGACCGAGTGTGCTGGCAAGAATGATTGCAGTGATGAGCTCTGCGCCCCACAGGCGATTTCGGTACACATCTATCTGTGCGCCAATACCTACGACGCCTCCCTGACGGAAATAAAAGTCACCAACGACTGCACCGATAACAGCGAGACCTGCTGAAATACGGAGCCCTACGAAGATATTTGGAAGCGCTGCTGGAAATTGCAACTTGACCAAGCGGGTCCATTTCGATGCACCTTGCAACGTGAATAACTCATGTTGACTTTTGTCGGCTGACAGGAGTCCGAACAGGGTGTTACTGACGATGGGGAACATGGCAATAAGAACAACTACGAGAAGGCGCTGTGTTCGTGTGCCGTCAATCAGTGCGCGAATGAGCGGAGTCAGTGCAAGAACAGGCGCGCTTTGGACGGCGACTAGGTATGGCCATGTCGCACGCTCTAGCCATCGACTTGAACTCATGAGAACAGCCAAACTCATCCCAACAACGATGGTGATCGACAAGCCAATAAGGGCAATCTTTGCTGAGTCCCACAACGACAGAAGAATCGGTTGTAGTCCGCGACGTTCGCCTGAATGCCACACAAAGAATCCGTCTGTCAGGACTTTGTGGGGTGTTGGTAGCAAGAAGCGTTTCTGTTCGGGTAACACAACTGAAGACAAGAGGTACCAGACCGCAATAAATGCTACGAACACAATGATGGGTCCGATGTAGTCAACAAACGAAAACCTGTCTGTTTTGTCGGGAATTACTTCCTCAACTGGATTGGTAATTGTGTTTGCGGTATTCATTCATGTGCTCCGCGCAGAGCGTGGGAAATTTTTCCGCACAGTTCGCCAAATTCTGGTTCGTATCGAAGATCATGGTTGCGTGGATATGCAAATGGAACATCAAATGACGCAATGATTTTGCCTGGACGAGCTGACATCACGAGAACTTTGGTTGACATGTACACAGCTTCAGTTATTGAGTGGGTTATAAAAAGTCCCGCAAACCCCTCATGCTGGAACAGGCGAAGAAGTTCATCGTTCAAACGTTCACGAGTGATTTCATCAAGTGCTCCAAAAGGTTCATCAAACAGGAAGACCTTCGGTTTCATAACTAAAGACCGAGCAAGTGATGCGCGCATTCGCATACCGCCGGAGAGTTGACGTGGATACTTTTCTTCAAAACCATTCAGGCCTACAAGTTCGATTGCTTCGGCAGCCAGTCGCTGGCGTTCTGATTTGGGAAGTTTGTGAAGTTCAGCAATGAGTTCCACGTTGCGCGCAACGGTTCGCCACGGCATGAGTGTTGCATCTTGGAAGACATATCCGATGCTGTTGCGGTCGATAGCACAAGTGCCTCCGGTGTTTGCTTCAAGGTTTGAAGCAATTCGAAGAAGCGTTGACTTGCCGCATCCCGACGGCCCCACTACGGTGACGAATTCACCAGCGTTGATAGAGAAGGACACATTGTCGAGGGCCTTTGTTCCTTCGTCGAACGTCATGGAAACGTTGTTAAAAGATAGAAGTGCCGAGGAGGATGCCGGAGCGTCACTCATGATTATTGTTTCCGCCAAACTCACTAGAAACAAGATAGGGCATTGTGAGGTACACCTGTGACACGAAGAGGTTTACTTTCTGTTACGAATTTGATTGTCAATCACGACGCCGCCATATACAACAATCCTGTCGGGGGGCCCCATCGCAATCGACTCACGAAGATTAGCCGCAAGTGTGGCTACGAAAGTTGCGGGCTCGCCAACGGCAAGACAGCTAGCGACCCCATGAACAACATGATGAGCATGTGAAGAGACCAACTGAATCGCAGTTGCGGCTGTGACGTGCGCTGAGACCATAAGTAAAGACCCGATTTCCAGAGGGTCTCCGCGACCGACCAAGTTGAAAGGGTCCTGCAAGTTGTCTGCTCCTGCCGCAACGATGACCCCAGCTTGTTGCAGCCTGTGGATAGGTGTGATGGCGCGGGCCGGGTTGGTTGATATGCCACGTTCCTGAAGAAATAAATTGGTCTGTGGCAAAGCTGTCACTGTGATTCCAGCGGCACTTACTTTTGCTGCGATGCGATCAATGTCCGCTTCCGACTTGGTCGACAACGCAACGCAATGACTGGCATTCATTTGGTGAGACAGGTTGTCTCGAATCGCAATGTCTGCGAGGTGCTCTAGGTCGCTTGAATCAGATCGCATGTTTTCATCGGCATGGAGGTCAAGAGGCAGCCCTGCTTCGACTGCAAGATTCAACAAGAATTCGACTGCACCCTGCGGATCTAGGTCCAAGTGCGGACAACCGCCAACAACGTCAATCCCGGCTGAAATAGCGTCGCGGGCGAGTGCACGGTGTTCTTTGCCGGCGACTCCGGTGATGGGCCATTCAAGAAGCATTGCGACTTGGACATCCATGAAGTCAGAGCATTTATTCTTTACTTCCAGCAATGCGCGTACAGAAGACAGGCCACCTGAAATGGTCGTGTCTGCATGGGTCCTTATTGATGTCACGCCATTCAGAGACATCAGATGAACAGCGCGCATGGCTCGCTCGACAATGTCGTTATGCGTAATTGTTGGGCGAACAGCTTCAAGTCCACGAATTGCGCCCATAAGGTCACCAGAAGGATTTGAAATGCGATCGGCGAGGAATGCTTTATCGAGATGTGCATGTGGCTCGACAAATGAGGTTGTAACGACATGACCTGAAAGAGAGATGTTCTTCGAAGTCGTGAGGGGGCATCGCCCGGTAGGTCCAATCCACGCTATGAGACCGTCTTCTGTCGCTACATCGACAATTGAGCCATCAATCAGTTGAGCTTTAGTGAAGAGAATGGAAGCGGACACTGAGGTGTTACACCAGAGGGGAGAGAGGTGGCAATGGACGTCGTGCCATGGTCTCGCCCAATTGCGGCATTACTTCTTCGGCAACCATGTGCAATTGGTCCTTCATCTCTTCACGAGTGAGACCAGGCAAGTCAAAAAAGATAATCAGATGTTTGAGATCAAGAAGATCTCGCCAGAAACCGATGGTGTCGACAACGTCAGCTACAGAACCGATGGCTTGAATTTTTTGATCGATTGACTCTTGCACTGTCGGGCAATGGTCAAACGCAACTTTTGACCCGTCTGGATTTCGGTAACTAGCGAATCGGCCGTAGGGAGCGAGAAAACGGCAGAACTCGTCATGTCCAGGCTTGCCCTTCTTCATAGCTGCTTCACGGGTTTTGCCGACATGAACATTTAGAACAAGACAACGATCGTCTCCTGGTGCTACAGGTTTACCCATGTCGTCACGAATTTTTGCGAATTTATTCCACTTATCTAGCTGGCTGTCCGCATTCTGAAGCCAGTACACAGCTTTGTGTCCAGCTCGAGGCACGTACTCAATTGTCTCTGGTGAGGTAACTGGCTGAAAAATATCGATACTTCTCTGAGGGCGAGGAATGAGCGTGAGATCATCGACATTTGAACCGCGATCTGGAATATCATCCGCTGGCAATGTGAAGTGTTCACCCCGAAACGAGAATCGCTCGTTGGTCCATGCGCGCTTGATGATTTCCAGTGACTCTTCAAATATTTGTCGGTTAATCCGATCATGTTCAGCAGACATGTCATTATCTCCAGAAGCAACCACCGTGCCAAGTGGCCATGCTTCGCGAGGAACAGTGCCTCGACCGACTCCAAATTCCATACGCCCGCCAGTGATGATGTCAGCAATGGCAAAGTCTTCCGCGAGACGTAGTGGATTCCATTGTGGAACCACATTGAACATTTGGCCCAATCGCAAATTCTTCGTTTGGCTAGCAAGGTGTTGGCCAAAAAGAATCAAGTTGGGAAGAACTTCGTATCCCTCGTATTGAAAGTGGTGCTCCGTAAGCCACATAGTGTCGTAGCCGAGGGAGTCTGCAGTACGAGCCCATTCAACAAGATTTCTGTAGCACTCAATGACTGCATCATTGTCGTAGCGTCGCGATGTTGGAGTAATTGAGTCACTTCCTGCATCGGGCATTGGAACTGTGCAGAAAAAATTTGTGTCAACTCTCATGGGACTAAATTAGCCGACATAACGTGAGACTTTGTACCCGACCCATTAACTAGTTGTTAATTGCTCACCACAAATGTCGGGCCACAAAAACATCTTTTAGGGCTCGAGTGTCGTCACTCATAACGCCGTCAACACCCATATCCAGCAGTTGACCAATCTGAAGCGGGTCATCAATGGTCCACACATGAATCTGCAGCCCGAGTCGATGCGCGCGCGCGATACTTCTATGTGTAACAACGGGGATGGGGCCCTGGCGCACAGGCACCTGTGCAATGAGTGCATGACGGGAAGGGCTGAATGGTATTCCGGTGGTACTTCCCAACACGAGGCGGATCACCTCTTGCGGGCCCATTGATGTACATAATCCGGTACCAAGTTCTGACCGAATGTGACGCAAACGCTTATCACTAAAACTTCCGACACAAATACGATCAAGGCAATGGGTGCGCCGAATTGTGTCTATGAGTGGCTGCATCGCCGCATCTGATTTGCAGTCAATATTGATTCGAAGGTTTGGCCACGAAGTTAATAGATCTTCGAGCAAAGGTATTGGATCGGTTCCATCAATACGCGCAGTCGAAAGGGTGGACCAGTCGGTCTCTTCGATACGCCATGGTTTGCCACAGGTGCGCTGCAAATCATTGTCATGAAACGCAACCAATCTGCCATCGCGGGTTGAATGGACATCTGTCTCCACATAGCGATAGCCAAGAGTGACTGCGTCGTCAAAGGCTCGCAGAGTGTTCTCTGGTGCAGCGGAGGTTCCGCCGCGGTGGGCAAATGCTATGGGTGATGTGTTGTCGAGGTAGGGATGTCGAACGACCATTAGATGGATCGACCGGCTGCCTTCCAGTATTCATCTTTCAACAGGCGCTTGTACAACTTTCCGGTGGGATGACGAGGCAAGTCTGGCATGAAGTCAATAGAGCGAGGGCACTTGATGTCAGCAAGATGTGTTTTGCAGAACGCAATGAGTTCCTTTGCCAATGCATCTGCCTCTTCGGGGGTGGCTGGCATAGTGACTGGTTGCACGACTGCTTTTACTTCTTCACCAAAGTCGTCATTTGGTACTCCGAAGACTGCAATGTCCATAACTTTCGGATGGTTGACCAGAATGTTTTCCGATTCTTGCGGATAAATATTTACTCCGCCTGAAATGATCATGAATGCTTTTCTGTCAGTGAGGTACAAGAAATTATCTGGGTCAAGGTATCCGACGTCGCCAAGTGTTGACCAACCGCGTCCCTTGGGGTCACGTGACGCTTTCGTCTTTTCAGGATCGTTGTGATATTCAAAGACTGCACTACCTTCGAAGAAGATTGTTCCTGATTCTCCCTGTGGAACGTCATCTCCGTTTTCATCACAAATATGGACGATTCCTTGAATTGCTGTTCCAACCGTTCCTGGATGAGCGAGCCACATGTCGCTGTTGCAGTAAACAAAGCCGTTGCCCTCTGTGCCTGCGTAATACTCATGAATGATTGGCCCCCACCAAGAAATCATTGCCTTCTTGGTTTCGATTGGACACGGAGCTGCTGCGTGGATTGCAACTTCGAAATTTGATACGTCATATTTGGTTCGTACGGCTGGGTCTAGTTTCAACATACGTATAAACATTGTTGGCACTAGTTGCGTGTGTGTCGCTTTGTACTGCTCTGCGTACTTCAAATACATCTCTGCGTCGAAGTGCTCCATGACCACTGTGGTTCCGCCTGAAGCATGAACCGACATATTGAAACGCAATGGTGCTGCGTGATACAGCGGCGCAGGTGACAAATAAATCATGCCTTCGTGAAATTGATAAAGGCCGACTGTGAGTGCGGCAGCAAGTCCTGCAGATGTTCCCAGCGGAGTGCCTGGGAACGCACGCGAAATGCCTTTGGGCATTCCAGTTGTTCCGCTCGAATACAACATGTCTGTTCCGTCGACCATGTCTGGAAGAGGGAGAGTTGATGCAGAATCAACAGTTGACTCGAATGAGTCATAACCATCAACAGTCCCATCAATCATCAATCGGAGGTGAACATTGGGTATGTCGTTTGAGATTTCAACGGCTTGATCAGCTTTGTACTTAGAAGTGATGAAGGCCTTTGCCTGGCAGTCATTCAAGATGTAGGTGAGTTCAGCCTTGGTGAGGCGGCTTGAGCAGGCTGTATACACAACTCCGGCGTAATGACATCCCCAGATCACTTCGAAATATTTGCTGTGGTTTTCCAGGCAAACAGCAACATGATCTCCCGCTTGTAGCCCTGCTGCACGAAGAACATTGCTGAGTCGAATTGCAGCCTCGTGGAGTTCAAGGAATGTCGTTATTTTCCCCGTCTCGGCTTGAATGACCGCTGGTCGTTGAGGATGGGTGGCAGCTGTGATTCCTGGGTACATGCCTCCAAACTAATTCAATGACGGCAGTCACACCGCAGTCCGATGTACCTCTAGCTCGCAGGCGCTTTTCCACTACGATTACGATTGTGTCAAGCCATAGGAAAGGGCCCCAATGAGCGCTACCGAAGTCATCAGCAAAGAAGAAACCACAGTTGTTCGACTCGCGGAAGAACTCCTTAAGAAATTCCCACCTGCAAAGACACCAGTTGTTGAATTCCTTGGGGCTCAGTTCGATATGGGGCTTGCGTGGGTTAATTTTCCAGTTGGACATGGTGGACTTGGAATTTCTCCAAAATTCCAAAAAGCTGTTAATGAAATCTTGTATCCGGCTGGCGCACCAAACCCGATGTACCGCAACCCGATTGGTCACGGAATGTGCGGCCCAACAGTCGTCGAGTGGGGTAGCGAAGAACAAAAGAATCGCTACTTACGTCCTCTCTTCACCGGCGAAGAGATCTGGTGTCAGTTGTTTTCAGAGCCAGGCTCTGGTTCAGATTTTGCTGGTCTTTCCTCTAAGGGCGTAAAAGACGGAGAGGAATGGATTGCTAATGGTCAGAAAGTATGGACCACACTTGCTCATCTTTCTCGCTTCGGACTTCTGGTAGTGCGTACTGATCCTGAGGCTGTAAAGCATGCTGGACTAACTGCCTTTGTGGTTGATATGCAGGCACCAGGCGTAGAGGTTCGCCCGCTTCGCCAAATGACTGGTGAAGCCGAATTCAACGAAGTGTATTTCACTGATGTTCGCATCGCTGAAAACGAAATGCTGGGATCGCCTGGTGATGGATGGCGAGTCAGCCTCACAACGCTGATGAATGAACGCGTTTCTATCGGTGGCTCAATGCCTCAGCGTGGTTCAGGTTCAATCGCATCAGCGGTTCATGCGTGGGAGGCCTTACCAGATGATCAGCGCGATAGTGCAACTCGCGATGAATTAATGAAGCTATGGATTCGTGCAGAAGTACTTCGACTGACCAATATTCGAGCTAACGCCACCAGAAAAATGGGTACCCCTGGACCTGAGGGGTCCATTGGCAAAATGGCGGGTGCAGATTTGAACAAGGAAACGTATGCGTTCGCCGTCAATCTGCAAGGTGCAAATGGAATGTTGTATGGCTCATATGCGATGGCCCGTCCTGAAACAGCAATGGCTTTTGATGGTATTCAAAAAGCGTTCTTGCGTTCGCGTGCTAACACCATTGAAGGTGGAACCACTGAAGTGATGAAGAACATTCTCGGAGAGCGTGTGTTGGGACTGCCAGGAGACGTGCGCGTTGATCGCGAAATCGCTTGGAACAAAGTCGCACGTAACTAGTTGCTAATCATTAGCCCACGTGGGCAAGAAGAACTCCGCAGTATGCAGCAAAGAGAGTGGCCAGTAGACCAATAGCTCCGCCTAAGCCCTTGGCTAGTTTTGAGGTTCCATTGGAGTGAATCAACGTTGCAATCACGGCACTAGCCACCAACAGCATCTTGATGCCGAAGGTGATCATGTAGTCACTGGTCTGACTTGAGGTGTTTGTATCGGCTAAGCCCCATGCGCCTGTGAAAACGATTAAGACCATTGCTGGCCAGGCAATGGCCGCAAAACCCTTAGCGATATCGGTCAGCGCATCTGGGTTCGTTTTTCGCAATTTTGGCACAACACCGGCCAGCACAATTTGTCCGCCGAGCCACACACAAACGGCGAGAATGTGAAGAAAAGTGCGAAGTGAGTCCAAGGTGGGTTGAATCACGGCAGTAAGAGTGTCTCAAGAACAGCACTTGCTGCAAGTGCGCGGTCATCCATGCTTGCTGTGGTTAACAACGGTGCACCCATCATTGCGGTTATTGCAGTGTCTATGGCCATTTGTAAATCGCGGATATTGCGTGGGGGAGGAAAGTATTCATCTTCCTCTGTGACGAATATTTCTTCGACGCCTTCTGAAGGTGCAAGAAATTCAAGAACTCCTTGTACCAATTCTTCGGGAGCAGATGCTCCAGCCGTTACTCCGACAATTCCGTACAGATCGTGAGGTAGCTCGTCATACGAGTTAATGCGAAAGACCTGCTTGCAACCAGCTTCTATCGCTAGTCGTTCGAGTGCACGGGTATTTGAACTATTAGAAGAACCGATAATGACAAACGCATCGACAGTGCTCGCTATTGAAATGAGTGCCGTTTGTCTGTTGGTTGTTGCGAAACATAAATCGCTTTTCCCTGGAGTCCAAACATCTGGAAATCTGTCGCGAACATGAACAGCAATTTCATTCCATTCTCTATGCGACAATGTTGTTTGCGCAAGCATTGCAACATTGGTATCAAATTGGGGTAAGGCTTCGACTTCTTCTAACGATTGAACTCGCGAGATAGAGGCAGGGGCAACCGCCATCGTGCCCACAGCTTCCTCGTGACCTTCATGACCGATATAGACGATGTGATAACCCTTAGCCGCGCGAGTCTTTACTTCATGATGCACTTTTGTTACTAGGGGACATACTGCGTCGACTACATAACTGCCGCGTGATCGAGCTGCTGCAACAATCTCAGGGGCTGAACCATGGGCTGACAACATAATTGGCGATCCGATGGGAACGTCCTCAATTGAGTCGACAAACACCACGCCTTGCGCAGTAAAACGGTCGACCACAATCTTGTTGTGCACGATTTCGTGGTAGCAGTACACGGGTTCATCGAATGACCGGACCATCCACGCCAGCGCTTTGATGGCCATTTCGACACCAGCGCAGAAGCCCCTGGGAGAGGCGAGAAGTACCTTGTCGACGGTCATATACCCTCCACAGACTACCGAGAGTGCTCAGCGGTAGCCTGCAGGGGTGAATTCGTCCGCCGACACCCTCCCGCAGATTGCGGCAATTGACCGCTCTTCGGCGGCATTTCGGGTCGGCCTGATGGTCGGTGACCGAGTGATGTCTGTCAATGGGGTGGTTCCGCGCGACATCTTGGAATGGCAACGGTTGGTCGAATCTGACGAAGTTGATATCAGTGTTCTTCGAGGTCGCGAAACCCTTGAGTTTGACTTGGCTCGACAGCCGGGTGAACCACTGGGAGTTTCAATCTCGAGTGCCGTATTTGACCGAATTCACACATGTGACAACCATTGTGAGTTCTGTTTCATCTACCAACTGCCCAAAGGTATGCGCCGCAGTTTGTATATGAAGGACGACGATTATCGTTTGAGTTTCCTCTTTGGGAATTTCACCACCATGACTCGTTTTACGGAAGCTGACCTTGAGCGTGTAATTGACGAACGCCTTTCTCCTTTATATGTGAGCATTCATTCGCCAGACCCACATGTTCGGTCTGACATGTTGCGAAATGTTCGTGGTGGGTTCAGTCTGCGTTGGATGAAAGTGCTACTTGACAATGACATTCAGATTCGTGCTCAGATTGTTTTGTGTCCCGGAGTTAATGATGCAGAAGTGCTTGAGTCGACCCTTGCTGGGCTTTTAGAGCAGTACCCGAAACTTGAGTCAATCGCCATTGTTCCACTTGGGTTGTCTCGATTCAATTCCGAAGATCGCATGCGTGTTCATACTCAAAGAGAAGCCGAACAAGTCATAGAGACGGTATCTAAGTGGCAAGCTCGTTATGTTCGCGCCATTGGGTGTCAACCAATTCATTTGGCTGACGAATTTTATTTGGTAGCGCAAAAGCCTGTACCCGAAGCTTCGCACTACGGCGAATTCCCAATGTTGGAAGACGGAGTCGGTCTTGTTCGTTCCTTCCTTGATGCATTTGCTGGAACTGGACCTGATTT
>CAMDBY010000026.1 GCA_945889575.1 Bifidobacterium breve | reverse complement strand
GGCGTCGTAGCCCGCAATTACTCATTTCTGGGGCGCGGTTGTTACCGTGTTTTCCATGTCTGAAACGAATATCTCAAAAGTTGGAATCTGTGGCTCCGGAATCATGGGCTCAGGCCTTGCCGAAGTAGCTGCAAAAGCTGGGTACACAGTCGTCGTACGTTCACGCAGTGCCGCAAGCGCACAAGCCATGATCACGTCCATTGAAAAGGGACTCGAGAAGCAAGTCTCACGCGAGAAGATCACTGCAGAAGATAAGGCAGCGATTCTTGGTCGCTTGTCTGCAACAGACAAAATTGCTGATCTTGCTGATTGCGATCTTGTTATCGAATCAGTTGTTGAAGATCTTGCCGTGAAGAAAGCACTTTTCATCGAACTCGACAAGGCTGTCAAGCCAAGTGCAATTCTTGCAACAAACACCAGCACATTGCCTGTTGTCGAAATGGCAATGGCAACTGGTCGCCCAGACAAAGTGTGTGGAATTCACTTCTTCAACCCAGCAACTGCAATGCCGTTGGTGGAAGTTGTTCGTCCGATCACTGCATCAGATGACACCATCGCAGCTGCAAACGCATTCACTGCCAAGTGCGGCAAGAGCGGCGTTCAAGTAAAAGATCGCGCTGGCTTCATAGTGAACGCATTGCTGTTCCCCTACCTCAACAATGCAATTCGCATTTGGGAAACAGGCACAGCATCAATGGAAGACATCGATACAGCAATGAAAGGTGGCTGCAATTTCCCTATGGGTCCATTCGCACTGCTTGACCTTGTTGGTCTTGATACATCGTTGTCAATCCTTGAAGCGCTCTACGCAGAATTCGCTGATCCGAACTATGCAGCAGTTCCAACACTTCGCCGCCTCGTTGCTGCAGGAAAATTGGGACGCAAGAGTGGTGAAGGTTTCTACACCTACTAATCAGGTTTGTAGCAACTGATGCAGCCACCTACCGAATGTCGGTGGTATTTCTTGCCGCAATCTGAATGGCCATACGACGAAGTCGTCGCCATTGGTGCCGACTTAGAACCTGACACGGTTCTCTATGCGTACGCGCACGGAATGTTTCCGATGTACGTGGACAAGAAAAGCAGAACACTCGGTTGGTGGTCGCCACTTGAACGCGGTGTGATTCCGCTTGATGGATTTCGTACCACGCGTTCATTGCGCAGCAGTGCTCAACAGTTTGTGTGCACGGTCAACGTTGCATTTGTTCGCGTGATGCAGGAATGCGCGACAGCGCGAACGGACGGCAACTGGATCAACCAGGAATTTATTGATGCGTACACACACTTGCACCAGTTGGGTCATGCTCACAGTGTTGAAGTGTGGAACAAAAAGGGCGAGCTGGTGGGTGGTTTATACGGCATTCGTATCAACGGACTCTTTGCCGGTGAATCAATGTTCCACCGCGAGACCGACGCATCGAAGGTGGCTCTGATGCACCTCGTGGACCTCATGAACCTTGACGGAATGAAACTGCTCGACACCCAGTGGAACACCGACCACCTGGCATCACTTGGCTGTATGTCCGTGACTAGGGCCGATTACCTCGCACTTTTGGCCACAGCCATTGAGCCGTAGGGCCTTTTCGTAGAGAATTGGCGAATACATCGCCATACTTGAAGCGTGACTGACGCCAATACTCCCCGTCGCGACGACCCATGGTTGATGCGAACCTATTCAGGCCATTCCACTGCTGCTGCCTCGAATGAGTTGTATCGCACCAACTTGGCCAAAGGTCAGACAGGGCTGTCCATTGCATTCGATCTTCCTACACAAACTGGGTACGACCCAGACCATGTTCTTGCAAACGGTGAAGTTGGAAAAGTAGGCGTACCCGTTGCGCATCTCGGACACATGCGCACCCTTTTGAATTCCATTCCACCCGCAAAGATGAACACGTCGATGACCATCAATGCAACAGCTGCATGGATGCTTGCGCTGTACGTTGCCAATGCACGTGAACAAGGCGTCACTGATACAGAACTTCGCGGAACAACGCAGAACGACATCGTGAAGGAATACTTGTCACGCGGTACGTATATCTTCCCTCCAGCTCCTTCAAAGCGATTGATCGTCGACATGGTTGCATGGTGCGCACATAACGCACCGAAGTGGAACCCGATGAACGTCTGCTCGTACCACTTACAAGAAGTTGGCGCTACGCCGGTGCAAGAGATTGCTTACTCACTTGCGAACGCAATTGACATTCTTGATGCAGTCCGCGCAAGTGGCCAAGTTGATGAAGCACAGTTCGACCAAGTATTCGGTTCAATCTCATTCTTCGTGAACGCTGGAATTCGTTTTGTTGAAGAAGTATGCAAGATGCGTGCATTCACAGAACTGTGGGATCGCATTGGTCGCGAGCGCTACGGAGTGAAAGATGCAAAGGCACGTCGCTTCCGTTATGGCGTTCAAGTGAACTCGCTTGGCCTCACTGAGGCACAGCCAGAGAACAACGTGCAGCGAATTGTGTTGGAAATGCTTGCTGTAACGCTTTCAAAGAATGCACGTGCACGCAGTGTGCAGTTGCCTGCATGGAACGAAGCGCTCGGCTTGCCACGCCCGTGGGATCAGCAGTGGTCACTACGTATGCAGCAAGTTCTTGCGTTTGAATCTGACCTTCTCGAATACGACGACATTTTCGACGGCTCCACAGTCATCGAAGGCCGTACAAAAGAATTGTGCAACGAAGCATGGGATGAACTGCAAGATGTTCTGTCACTTGGTGGCGCATTCAATGCAGTAGACGAACTCAAAGGACGACTTGTTCGTTCAATGGCTGCTCGTACACGCCGAATTGAAAATGGTGACCAAACTGTTGTTGGCGTGAACTCATATGTTGAATCTGCCGAGAGCCCATTAGGTGGTACAGACAACATCATGGTGGTTGACCCAGCAGTGGAAGCTGAACTGATCGCAGATGTCAACGCTTGGCGCACCTCGCGAGATAACGCACGCGTTGAAACTGCACTTGCACACCTACGTAGTGCTGCTGAAACTGATGAGAACATCATGGAAGCATCAATTGAGTTAGCAATTGCTGGTGGCACCACCGGCGAATGGTCGCAGGTTCTCCGTGATGTCTTCGGTGAATTCCGCGCACCTACTGGTGTTGCAGCAGCAGTTGGTCGTCGCACCAATGCACTCGCTGCAGTTGCCGAATACGTTCGCACTATTCCTGGTGGCCCACCACGTTTCCTTGTTGCAAAACCTGGACTCGACGGTCATTCAAGTGGTGCAGAACAAATTGCAGTGGCAGCTCGCGATGCTGGCATGGAAGTTGTGTACAGCGGTATTCGCCTCACGCCCGCACAGATCGCTGCAAGCGCTCGCGACGAAGACCCCGATGTTGTGGGCCTTTCCATCTTGTCTGGCTCTCATATGAAGCTGGTGCCTGATGTCGTTGCTCGCCTACGTGCCGAAGGCTGTGATGCGCCAGTCATTGTCGGCGGCATCATTCCTGAGGAAGACCGGGCGTGGCTCACCAGCCATGGAGTCGCAGCCGTGTACACGCCAAAAGACTTCGACATTGCACGAATCATGCAAGAAGTGGCCGAACTGGCCGCAGCACATCGTAATTAATTAGCCAAATACGGAATCTCGGCCCAAAAGCGTTGGTTGACTATGGCTATGAGCATTTACGCAACATCTATCTCCACCCTTGACGGCCAGCCAAATGCATTGGCTACTGCGGCTGGCAAAGTCACATTGGTTGTCAACGTGGCAAGCAAGTGTGGTCTCACACCGCAATACGAACAGCTCGAAGCGCTTCAGAAGCAATACGCAGCAAAGGGCTTCACAGTCGTTGGCGTTCCGTGCAATCAGTTCATGGGACAAGAGCCCGGCACTTCAGAAGAGATCCAAACGTTCTGCAGCACCACGTACGGAGTTACTTTCCCACTGACAGAAAAGATTGATGTCAATGGCGATGCACGTCATGCGTTGTACTCAGCACTCACACCTGTTGCAGATGCTGAAGGTGTCGATGGGGACATCCGCTGGAACTTCGAAAAGTTTCTTGTCAACCGTGATGGTGCAGTTGTTGCACGCTTTCACCCAAAGACTTCACCTGATGCACCCGAAGTAATTTCGGCCATCGAATCTGCGCTGTAAAACCTAATCTTCAAGCAGGGCGCTAAGGCCCCCGAAACGAATGATGCGGAATTCTTCTGCGGCACTGAGTGAGTAACGTGATCCTGTTGCTTCAGAACCGCGCCGAATAAATAAATCAATCATTCGCGAAGGGTCACCTGAACTAACAGCATCCTCTGCAAGTGGTGCCTTCTTTCCGGCTGTTCGTGCCTGCATCACTAATTGATTTGCGTAGTTCAACATCATTGTGACGTGGCATTGTGCGGCGCGTACTTTTTTGTCAAGTACGGAAGAAACATCCACGACATGAGTGATCTCTGTAAGCCTGCGCCCGAAGTACCACCGCTCGAAACATCCGTGCGGTTCAAGCCCGTCTGCAAAGTGCTCCGGATGATGTAGATCAAACTGGCTTGTCCAGAATGCTTCATTGCAGGCTTTGGCTACCACCAAATGATCTTCATTGTCCTCTCCGTACATTGAGAACGGATCAAAGCTCACAAGTGCATACGGTTTATACGTACGAATCATTCGAATGATTTTTTCACGTAATGCAACTTCACTGACGTCTCCGAGAACGTCGGTGTTGTAGCCCAATTCAACAATTTCACTGATACCAAGCACAGCGGCAGCAGCGTGAAGTTGTTCAGTATTGTTCTTTATCGTTTGTGCTTCGGTTAGTCCATGTGAATCCCAGCGATCATCAGTAACTCGCACACAAACAATTCGCCACCCCATTTCAGCCCACAAAGCAATGGTTCCTCCGAGAAAGAAAGCCGGATCATCCGCATGAGGAGACACGAGAAGAATTGTGCGACCCTCGCCTTTTTCAATTTTCATCGTTTCAATTTGCACAGTGTGATTGTAAACCCAGTAAAACTGCTCAATCGCTACTGAGTTAGACTTTCAACCATGGAGAAGCTCGGTATTAACGGCGGCACACCTGTTCGCACAACTCCTTTCCCACTCTGGCCTGACTTTGATGACACAGAACGTCAATTGATTCTTGAAGTTCTTGACAGCCGTCAGTGGTGGGCCACACAAGGAACAAAAGTAAAAGAGTTTGAGCGCCAGTGGGGTGACTTTCATGGCACCGGACCCGCAATTGCAGTAACTAACGGGTCACACACTCTTGAACTTGCGCTGCTGGGACTTGACGTTGGCGCAGGTGACGAAGTGATTGTCCCAAACTGGACATTCGTTGCTACAGCGGCAGCAGTGCTGATGGTGAACGCAGTTCCCGTTTTGGTTGACGTGGAGTTTGGTACCGGCTGTATTGACCCGGTCGCTGTAGAGGCAGCGATAACTCCAAGAACACGAGCCGTGATTGCGGTACATATTGCTGGCCATCCAGCGGACATGGATGCATTGTCGACAATCTGCAAAAAGCATGGGTTGGCTCTCATTGAAGACTGTGCGCACGCACATGGAAGTTCATGGAATAACCAACCTGTCGGAACCCTTGGTGATGCGGGCTCGTATTCTTTTCAGGCATCAAAACTTATGACTGGCGGTGAAGGTGGTGCAGTTATTGCAAAGAATCCAGACATCGCTGCAAAGGTGCGTTCATTTTCTGACTGTGGAAGACGCCCCGGTGAATGGTTTTACAGTCATTACGCACTTGGCGGAAACTACAGAATGACCGAATGGCAAGGTGCGATTCTTCTGGCGCAACTCAGCCGCTTTGGTGCGCAACAAACTATTCGCGCAAATAATGCAAATCTCTTGAACGAGGAGTTGGCGCTAATCCCTGGAGTGCACCCCCAATCAAGAGACTCACGTTGCACGTCACAGGGCAACTATTGCTATGTCGTTCGTGTAGACGAAAAAGAATTTGGTGCTTCGCGTGAGGCAGTGCGCACGGCACTACTTGCAGAAGGCATCAGCCTCACAATGGCATACCCGACCATTAATACACTCGACCTCTTTACAGATCCAGCCGGATTTTTGCCCCGGGTGAGGTCCCGGGAAGGAATGCAAGATTTTGCGAATCTCGCTCTTCCGATTTCTCAACGACTCGCCGACGAGACTCTTTGGTTTACTACGTCAGTATTGATGGGCTCAAGTGACGATACACGCGATGTCATTTCTGCTGTTCAAAAAGTACAACGACTTGCCCACACCCTTGATTCAGGGTTGTAACGATGAGTGATGACTTGACACCGACTATTTCTGTTCAAGAGATATCAATTCAAGAACTATTCAGCGAAATCAGCGATGTCACCGTTGTGTACAACGATCCACCATGGGAAGCACTCTCTCAAATTCTTCCAACACCAACACAGGCAATTTCTGCATGGAACATGGACATTAAACATTTGGAGGAGATTGCGTCCACAACTCACGCAACTTCCACAGTTGTTGGTGTTGGCGGTGGAACTGCGTTAGACACCGCAAAGTTTTTGGCCTGGAAACATGGTTCAACTCTTATCCAAGTGCCTACAATTACCAGTGTTGACGCTGGCTTTACCGATGCAATAGGCGTGCGAGTCAACGGCAACGTTCAATACGTTGGAAAGATAATGCCGAAGATGGTTGTTCTTGATATCCCTCTTATTCGAAGCGCACCCAAACATCTGAATCGTGCCGGTGTCGGAGACATACTCTCCTGCCACACCGGGCTATTTGACTGGAAACTCGCGATCGACGCCAAACAAGAAGATCGATGGAATGACAATCTCTACGCCTTGGGAAATTCATTACTCGATGAACTCGAGGCCACAATTGGTGATGTCGGAGCAGTTACAGAATCTGGTGTTCGATTTGTTGCTGATGCGTATCGACGAATTGGTGCAGCGTGCGCCGTTGCCGGACATAGTCGCTTTGAAGAAGGTTCTGAACACTTCCTGGTCTACGCCCTTGAGCATTCAACTGGCGACCATTATGTGCACGGTGAGGTTGTAGCTATGGGAGTTACAGCAATGGCTTCGGTGCAAGGAAACGATGTGGAACGAGTGCGAAAGATCGTTTCGCAGTCCGGAGTTCGTGCAAACCCACTCGATATCGGAATCAGTCAACAGCAGTTCTTCGAAACGCTGAAGTCTCTTGCTGAATACACCACTAAAGAAGAACTTGATTATTCAATCATCAATACGCATGACATTACCGAGTCTGAAATTTCTGCGGCATGGAACACGGTGACATCATTGCCGCGAGTGAGCATATGAAGAATCCAGAGATTGTCACACTCGGTTATGGCTTTATTGCTGACATGCATATCAAGGCTGCTCGCGAAGTAGGTATCCAGACCGTTGGAGTATCAGGCCATAACGGCGACAAAGCTGTCCAATTTGCCAATAAACATGACATCTCTCATGTCACTGATGATTGGAAACAACTCATTGACACCACAACGGCAGACCTTGTGGTTGTTTGCACGCCAAATTATTTGCATTATGAGCAAACCATCTATGCGCTTCAAATGGGTAAGCATGTCTTAGTAGAAAAACCTGCCGCAATGGACACGACCCAGATGCTTGAAATGATGACCGTTGCTCACGCACACGATCGGTTGCTTGCTGTTGGTCATATGTGGCGATACCACCCAGAAGTCATTTCATTTCGAGACTCGATTCGTGCTGGCGAACTAGGAAAAGTCATTCGCACACATGGTTACGGTGTTCATGCTCACTGGGGTCCATCAGGATGGTTCATTGATAAGTCACTTGCAGGAGGCGGGGCACTCATTGATATGGGAATCCATGCAATAGATACAGCACGTTTTCTTCTCGATGATCCTCAACCAGTTCGTGTGCAAGCAACAATTGGATTCGGAAAATATGGTGATTACGAAGTCGACGATGACGGCATCATCACTGTCGATTGGGACAACGGAGTGTGCTCAGTTATCGAATCAGGCTGGTGGCAACCAAAACTTCGAGGCCTTGAGGCTGAGACAGAAGTAATGGGCACAACTGGTTACAGGAAGATATGGCCAAACATGCCGCCAGTTCCTAAGGGATACAACCACTGTGAGACCGAAATGTATGCACGACAACTACAAGACGTTGTGGCTTGCATTTCCTCTGGCGCAACTCCTGCATGTTCTGCAGAAGTCGGATTTACTGCACTCGATATTGTCGAGAAGGCTTACAAGGCTGCAGCGGCCTAAAGAATTCCAGCCATTATTTGTGAGCCGAACTCTAGGACGCGATCAATCTCTCCGGGTGCAACACCTGCAGTGACAGTTTCATATCTCTCGTCGCCACCTTTTTCTTCGAAATGTTCTCGCATGGGCAAATACCGAAAACTCGTGTTCGCTAAACCAATGACAAAGGCGCGATCAGACTGATTCAATTCACTCCACCTACGGCCAAGCGCAACCAGTACTTCTCCTGGCATTGCCAAAAACTTAAGAGTGTCAATTACTAAGACCTGAATCGGGAAATTGATCGGCGTTGAAGGCGTAGGACGAGCTTTTCTGGCTGTCAAACCTAGGTAGTAACAACATGCAATCATGATGCGTCTCATTTCGCTCTCAGACATATCGAGAGAGATCACCGCATGCGATGCAGCAGCCCATAGCTGCGACATGGGAACTGTCGTTTGGAAATCGGCACCAAGGAATTCCTTCAAATCAGCAATGCTCTTGGCTAACCGAAGTTCAGCCGCACTTTCGTCTAACCCTCCATTGTTTGGCATTAACTCCAAGGTTGAAGACTTCATCCCAAGAAGCCCATCGTCTGCAGTGGATGAGTCTTTTGTGAGTTCAGCCATCTTGGCTACTACAGCTTCTGCGAGTTGAGCTCCAATCTTTTTGGTGTCTTCAAAAGAGCTGTCGCAATAGCCCCGAGGATCTAATGCATCCCGCTGTGGTGATGTTGTCGGGACAATGTCACCTTCTGTTGTATTGATGAATAGCGGGGTAACTCCTGGCAACGCCTTTCTAATCGAGCGTTTTGCCTCGCCTGGGTAGTCAGCCGACACTTCTGGGTTGTCCCAGCCCATGGTTGTTGGGTGGCATCCACTGCCAAAAAGAACTGCAAACGGGGAATCAGACTGAGAGTCGATAGCCAACAGAACAGGGATGCGTGTGTCTACTTCTTGAACATCGTTCGGTTTCCATCGATTAAATCCGATGCGGGCATCGCCATAGCCGCTAACAATGCGCGCTGGGCGTCGTGAATGAAACGCTTCAATACCTGCTTTGATCAGTGCATCAGTCAGTTGCTGGGAAAACTGTTGCACTCCTATTGCTAACCCAGATGGGTCGTACGGCACAGGGGCTGAATGCGTATGTGATGCGGCCAGCAGTATCCGATTGGTGTCGATACCAGTAGCCAGATGAATCTGTTCAACAACTTCCTTCGTAACCGGAGCTGCCATTGCAATGAGATCTGCAGTAATGACCAACAACGGATCATCTCCACCAATACAGAGCGCAACAGTTTCTATGGCATCGTGAACAGAATCAGACGGCGTAATTCTCTGACCAAAACCACCAAGCATGACTGGATATGACGGCGTGATATCAACTGATGCGACACCAACAAATGTTGTAATCATGTTTCCCCCGAGTAAGCCTCAGTAGCGAAACTAAGCCTTTTCGGCAGTAACAAACGAGTCGAGCGCGGTTCCGCTCTCAAGACTTGTAATCAACGCATAACGCGGGAAGTCATGATTATGAACAACAACGTGCCACAACCGTTGTGTGTCAACAAGAAATCGAGAACCCTTGTGTAATGGCACACGGCGCTCTGTTGCCCGGTCTGGCAAGCCATCTGGGCCATTATCCATCAGCAACATATAGCTATCGGGGCAGTCCGTTAGTTCCATCCATGTGCGAACAACCCAGCCTTCATTGTCTGGATTAAAGCGGTTGTTGTCATCACGGTGAATGTTGCGCAAAGCCTGCTCATGATTTTGTGGCTCCAATTTGATGATGCGCACGCGACCGAAGTTTGCACCAATGGAATCAACGTAATTCTTCAGTGTTGGAGCAGATGATGCATTCGAAGTCCACAGTGCATCTTTGTCAGTTTTGCCTTTGTCCCAAAAACCACGGCAGTCAAGTTCACCATCAGCAGAAGCAAGCGGCGCAAAGTTTGTGTCGCCACCACTTTTCCAATCCATGTACTCAAGTGATTCCCATTCAGATGCAGGAACATCGAACGGCGCATCACGTAACACAACGAAACCAGTTTCAGCTAAACAGTCAAGTCGAACGTGCGGAGTCTGCAATGGAATTGCAACGGACCAGTGTTCTTGTGTTGGCCAGAATGCGGTGCTCATGAGTTCATTGTACGGAGTTGTGAGTACTGAATGGAAGGACCAATGTCATGGTTGCATGGTGGTAGTTGCACCTATCGGCACAAAACCCGTTGCTGGAGGTAGTAACAACACAGTTCCTGCGTCAACACGATCAGGATTTTTTATCTTGTTTAGCGCGACAAGTGCAGGTGCACTGATTTTCAGTTTTTCGGCAATTCCATACAGCGATTCACCGGGAAGAACTGTGTACTTCAATGGCGGCGCTGTGTTGGTCGGAGAAATACTGGTGCTCGAGGTACTTGCAGCAATCGTGGTGGCAGACGATGATGATCCGCTATCGGTCAGTAAGTAGGAAAAGAACGCAAGCAGCCCGAACAAGCATGTGCTCCACAACAGATACATATGAAGTCGAGTGCGCAGAAACATTCTTGCCATGTTATGTCTGTCACAGCCCTCATATGTAGTACGCCCCCATAAGAGAAAACGAGGGGCTCTGTTCTAATCTGTATGGTTCATGACTCCTGAGACTCGCTCCTACCCCGGCGCTGAACGCCCAACCCGTTCGTATCGCCACAATGCTGATGGCGTTGATCTTGCGGTCTATGAATGGGGCGCCGAATCAAACCCCCCACTCTTTCTGGTGCATGGTGGCTCTGACTTTGCTGGCACGTTCGACGTTTTCGCCCCTCTTATTGCTGCCGCTGGTTACCGGGTTATTGCTTGGGACCACCGCGGCCACGGCGATAGCGAACATGCCCCCCTCTACGGATGGGATGCAGATATTCGCGATGCTCTGTCAGTGATGTCTGCAACGACCAACAAAGCTGCACCTGTCATCGCACATTCAAAGGGCGGTGCACTCATGATGCAGCTTGCCGACTCATGCCCATACCGCATTTCTGCAATGGTCAATATCGATGGCATGCCGAGCAAGCGTCGTATGCCAGACGTTCCAGATCACGATCAATCTCGACTGCTTGCAGACTCAATTGGTTCATGGCTTGATTTCCGTCATGAAGCTGCAGCATCAGAACGCAAGCCAGGAACTTTGGTTGACCTTGCACAACGCAGAGGAAAAATGAACCCTCGCCTTTCTGTTGAGTGGCTTGAATACCTCGTAACAATCGGCGCACAACAAGACGCAGATGGTTGGCGTTGGAAACTCGACCCCACGATGCGTTTCGGTGGTTTCGGTCCGTGGCGTCCCGAATGGGCATCATTACGAATGGCTGCACTCACGATGCCGTTCCTCGGATTACTTGGCACCTTTGATGAGCCAATGGGTTGGGGTGCTCGCCCGCGTGATGTGTTGCCATGGATTCCTTCCAGTGGACGACTTGAAGTTCTTGAAGACATCGGGCACTTCATTCATATTGAAGAACCCGAAAGAGTCAGCAAATTGATTTTGGAGTTCTTGTCATGAACACAGTGATGCTTCAACACAACAAAGTCACTCTTGCATTGCATGAAGTTCGGCCTGGAACTGGCCGCCCATTGTTGTTCTTACACGGACTCGGCGAAAGCGCAGCCATGATGTCAGCACTTGCTGTTGATTGGGACGGCCCAGTGTGGGCTCTTGATTTCACCGGCCATGGTGATTCATCTGTCCCAGCCGGCGGCGGTTATTCCTCAGAAATCCTTATGGCAGACGCCGATATCGCCCTACGCCACATTGGTGAAGCGACCGTTGTTGGCAGAGGACTTGGTGCCTACATTGCGTTTCTCATTGCTGGCGCGCGACCAACGTTGGTTCGCGGTGCAGTGTTGATTGATGGCCCAGGACTTGCTGGCGGAGCAATTCATGCAACATCTAATTCGGAGATCACATCGGGCGGAGACCGCACAGGAACAACTCCAGACCCATGGGCACTCATTGAGTTGTCGCGCGATGCACGACCACCCACTTACACCACAACATTTGCACGACTAGCAGTTAGTGGTTCAGGACTTGCAGACCCCATTGCTGTCACATGCAAAGTGTCACCACCGTGGGTGGAAGCAATTCGTGCAGAACCCGGCGTGATGATTGACATCACTCTGCAAGACGCACTAGATATTTACGCTGGCGTTTAAATATCGCGCTGAGTGACAGCCAAATTCATCGAAGCACACCAGTCACAGGTCAAACCTCAAAAACATTTTTCTTGTGTTCTCACCGCCGATGGCGGCTCGAACACAAATAGATGAATAGGTAAATAGTTAAAAAGCCCGCACTGGACGCACGTAGCCTGCGCTCGTCTTATAGGCGCCGTTCTTGGACCCGAAGGTGAAGCCCTGCTTCGACGCGAAGTACGCGTGGGACTCAGACGAACTCCAATACCAGTCAGAAGCAAAACCTGTTCGTAACGTTCCACCAGCACATGAGATGCTGGTGCCAGCTGCTTGGCCGGTGTTGCGTGCATATTTACACAACTCGTTCAACTCATACCAGGAAGGCAAAAACCAATCGGAAAGACTGTTGTTGGTGTAGTCAGCAGCAACTTGAATTGCCCCCGATGTGCAGGTGCTGTCAGCAGTGGTCGTGTTGGCCATACCCGAACCAATACCTTCAGCAGTCACATTAAGGAGCGTGTAGGTATTTGAGCACCATGCAGAGGGTCCTTGATTTGATGGTGCAGCTTCAAGAGAGTGGCAGTTGGTGCCACAGGCCGAGCCTGTTGATGTGAATGCTATTGCCGAGTAATAAAACACGATGCCACCACCAGGGCCGGTGTCGAAACCAACGGTGCATGACCCACCAGTCGCACACATCGACACTGTGACAGTCAGCGTAAAGGTTTGTGTTGCGGTGCTATTCGCGTTTGTTGCTGTGATCGTATAATCCGTTGCAGCCTGCACTGTTGTTGGTGTGCCCGTCAACAACCCTGTTGACAAACTAAATGAAGTGCCAGCAGGTGCCGCCGGACTAATCGCGTAACTCGCAATCCGACCACCCGTACTACTAATTGTGTAACCCGCAATCGCCACGAATTGTACTTTCGATTCAGAACTTGACGACAATGTAAACGCTGGAGCTGCCAGTGTGACAGTGAGCGTAAAGGTTCGTGTAGCCGTACCTGTCGCGTTCGTTGCCGTGATCGTATATTCCGTTGCAGCCTGCACTGTTGTTGGTGTGCCCGTCAACAACCCTGTTGACAAACTAAACGAAGTGCCAGCAGGTGCCGCCGGACTGATCGTGTAACTCGCAATCACACCACCCGTACTGGTGACCGTGTAACCCGCAATCGCCAACTCTTGTACTTTCGACTCAGTACTTGACGACAATGTGAAAGCTGGAGCTGCCAGTGTGACAGTGAGCGTAAAGGTTTGTGTAGC
>CAMDBY010000025.1 GCA_945889575.1 Bifidobacterium breve | reverse complement strand
TGTATTGGAAAAGAAGTAGTTACATGTTGATTTTGTTGCGCCACGGACAAACGGCAGCTAATGCCAAAGCCTTGCTTCAAGGGAGAATGAATTTGCCACTTGACCCTGAAGGCGAACAGCAAGCACAGCGCAGCGGTGAGTTTCTGCGTGAGAAGTATCCGGATGCATTAGTGGTGTGCAGCCCATTAACGCGTGCGCATCAAACTGCAAGTGCAATTTCTAATACCGTCACCATTGACGAGCGATTCATTGAGCTTGACTACGGGGATTGGGATGGAGTTGCGCTCACCGATGTTGACCAGACATTGTGGGCTCAATGGCGCAATGATCCGTCGTTTCGTCCACCCGGCGGCGAGACTCTCGTTGAGTTAGATAATCGCGTACGGCCAGCAATCGAAGAGATCAGTGAACGTGCGCAAACAGGTGACGTGATTGTTGTGAGTCATGTGTCGCCTATCAAGAGCGGTGTTACCTGGGCGCTTGGCACCGGACCAGAAACGACATGGCGAATGCAATTAGATCGCGCATCAATTTGTCGTATTGCAATTAGTCCTCGTGGGCCAGCACTGCTTGGGTTCAACGAAACATCACATCTGTAAACCCGTTGGGTGACGGTGAGTCACTCTGTAAGCGGGGTTTTGTCCGTGCTTACGCACTGGATGATCATCCCTCTATGCGATCTACCCGAAGGTTGCCTTGCGGCAGGCGGGCAGCCCAGCCTTCTGCTTGATCTTGCTTCACATGGGGTTTACCAAGCCATATGAATCGCTTCATATGCTGGTGCGCTCTTACCGCACCGTTTCACCCTTACCTGATCTACTTGCGCAGCCATCGGCGGTCTGTTCTCTGTTGCACGTCCGTCAAGTCACCCCGACCTGGCTCTCGCCAGCATGTTGCCCTGTGAAGCCCCGACTTTCCTCAGCACATTGCTGTGCCGCGATCATCCGAACGACTCACCGTCGAGATGAGTGTATGGGCAAAGAGGCTTAGTAAATGAGGCTATTAAGGCTTGGCGTGTCCATAAGGACAGTGGTGCGCGAGCCGGTGTCGTTCACGGGGCCGAGCTGCACTTGAACAGCACTCAAAGATCCGAATGCGCCAGGCAACGTGGCGACAAGAGCTACACCGTCTTTGTCGTTCGCAGGTGCAAAGCCGCCTGTGCCGCCATTGATGAGCTGTGCAGTCACTGCAGCGCGACGCGATGACCGTGCTCCAAGTCGAACCAGGTCAGCACGTAAGGCAGGCTGAACAGCGAGAGACACGAAATATTGGTAGGTGGCGGCAATCAGAGTTTCAACTGCAAGCGTGAGGGCAAGTGTGTCTTCAGGGAGTTTTCCGCTAGCAACCAAATCAAGCGCAGTCTGACCATAAGCCTGCATCAACTTTGCATTGGTATCTGTATATGCCTCGCCATTACGGGCTGAGATAAGAACTTGAAGATCTTCAAGGTGTGATGTGTGATCTGCGGCAAATGCTGCGATAACAGAAGACGTGTCTTTGTTTGCGAGAGCTGTTACTCCAGAGTCAGACAACATTGAAGCTGCCATTGTTTCCATTGACATAGCTGTGCGAAGCAATACAACGTCAGTGACTGCAAGATCTTCGAGTTTCACTGTGGTGGGTGATTCGCCGATGCGAGCAACAGAAGGCTTGGTTGAACTGCAGGCTGCGAGTACTGCTGATGTTGCAGCGAGTGCGCCAGATGAACGCAACATTGTGCGACGACTGATTGGTGAGGAAGTGCTTGTTTTTTTCATGATGAGTCCTTCGTTCAGTTGCCAACAGCAGCGATAGGCGACGCGCCAGCAACAAGTTCAAGTGCAGCGGAATGGCGAGCCTCAACGGTGACGATGGAAGCGAGAAGCATTGCTGCATCAATGCCCTTGATTGTGGCGAGATTGTCCGTATGAATGGTTGCGGTTTGATCTTCGAGTGCCGCTAATTGCCGAGCGATACTGGCTAACGATCCACCAGGGGACGCAAGTGGCGCGCTGCTTGGGGTCTTTACGTCCACTGCCAAGTAGCCCGTCAGAGCTTGTGCATATGCAACATGGTGGTCAAGAATGAGAGTCATAGCAATCAGGTCATTTTCAGTCAGACCGCCAATGGCTTTGCGATATGTGGCGACCATTCGCGATTCGCGCTCGAGGGATGCATTCAGTGCATCATTGTCGGCGGCGTCGCGTTGTGGCGGTCCGCCGGCTTCTGCTGCAGATGCACGACCTGCAAACAGCGGAGCTGCAGCAACGATTGCTCCTCCTGTGAGAAGTGAGGCGATGAGTCGACGACGGGTAGTCATTGACATGTCGGGAGATTCAACTTGGTGAGTGTCCACGTAGGGCATCCTTTGTCGTGTTGGCGAAATACAGCATCACAACACTAGAAGTCCAGTGATGAGAGTTCGGGTATCCATGAGCGGGATCGAGAAACCGCCTGTGCCCATTGTTGTCGGGATATCCCCGGCGCACCTAATGGTGAGGTGACAGGTGCCCCGGAGAGGGCTTTGGCTGCATCGCTGAGATTGTGCCATTGTCCCGACTCTGTGCCCGCCATGAAACCAGCGCCGAGGGTGGTGGCTTCTGAGATGGGAGACACGCGGACAGCGCGACCGGTGGCATCAGCAAGGGCTTGGACAAAGGTGTGGTTGCGGCTCATGCCGCCATCGATACGAATTTCAGCAATGGAGAGGCCCGAGTCTTTTTCTGCTGAGTCGACTAAATCTGCACCGCGGTGAGCGACTCCTTCAAGAACGGCCCGCACGATGTGGGCCCGAGTGGTGCCACGCGTAATTCCGAACAGCGCACCTCGTGCGCCGTAGTCCCAAAACGGTGTGCCGAGTCCGAGAAGTGCAGGCACGTATGCCACACCGTCTGTTGTGGGAACTGACGAGGCAATCGTGTGAGATTCAGTGGCGTTTGCAATGAGCCCCATGTCGTCGCGCAACCAATCAATATTTGTGCCGGCCGACAACATGATTGCTTCTGTTCCGTATGAAACTTTTCCGCCGCGACTAAACGCAACGATTGGGAATGTTCCACTTAGATTGCGTTGTGCAGAAATAGGAGGATTGTCTCCGACGAACATGTCCAACATGCCACCAGTGCCGAATGTGATTTTGGCCATTCCTGGCACGATGCAGCCTTGGCCAACCATCGATGCTTGTTGATCGCCAGCAATGGCAAGAATTGGTGGCGCGCCAGGTAGGTCAGTCGCTTCACCAATGAAGCCCATGGAATCGATAATGCGGGGCAGTTGGTGTTCGGCAATGCCTAGGACAGAAAGAATTTTGCTGTTCCAGGCTGTTCCATCGGGAAGTGTGAGGCCAGTGACCGCTGCGTTCGTGTGGTCTGTGACGTGTTGTGCGCCCTGGGTGAGGTTGTACACAATCCATGACTCCACAGTGCCGATGCGAAGATCATCGCTGTTTCGTTCATTGGTATCAGAAATGTAATTCGCAAGCATCCAGACAGCTTTCGTAGCAGTCTGGTTCGGAGCAAAGGTGAATCCGTGCTCAGCACGAGCGGCAATACATTCGCCAACTGTGCGTAAGTCCTGCCAGCCGAGTGACGGGCCGATGGGCTTGCCAGTTGATGCGCGCCAAATGATGGTGGATGCACGTTGTGTGGTGATGCCAACAGCGGTGACAGGACCAGACGCTAATGCGGCTGCTGAAACACGATGAACTGCTTCGTACATTGCTGTTGCGTCAAATTCAACAAGACCTGCAAAAGGGGTGTTGGGTGCGAACTCTTCGTAATGGAGATCGGTAACGGTGGCGTCATCGTGCACGATTGCGGCGCGAAGTCCGCTTGTTCCTACATCGATGACAAGCGTTCTCATAATCCGAGTTTGCCCGGGTTCAAGATGCCGTTCGGATCAAGTGCATTTTTGACTGCTCGCAAGACACCCATGCTTGTTCCGAGTGCCTGTTCCATGTACTGGGACCTGCTGTATCCGATGCCGTGATGGTGAGACAAGTTTGCACCGGACTTAAGGCCTGCTTCTTGGCCCGCTTTCCACATGGCCAAGTACGTGCTTTCAAAATCAACTTCGTCAGGAGTTGCTGCAAATGTGAAATACACACATGCTCCTTCGATATAGCTATGGGATAAGTGACACGTGGCTGAACGTGCATGTGGAACTGCAAGCATTGCTGATTCAACTGCGTCGACAACCGCATCAAGATGACCCCAATTTGCTGCGACTTCCATTGTGTCAACCACAAAGCCCTTGCGAGTGAGTGCTTGTAATCCACTGGTGTCGTTGCGATGGTGCATCCATGCTTCGATAAGTGCAACATCACCGTCAGTGGCTCCCATTTCTTTACAGGTGTCAAACACAACACTCATTGTTCCGTCGACGATGGCTTCAGTGCCTTCGTCGAGAACAAGAAGAGTGCATTGCGTGCCATCGCCACCATGAGAACGCTTGCTTTCGGCTCCGTCATACAAACGCAAGACAGCTGGAGTGGCCCCAGCGCGAATAATGCGACGACATGCTTCGATGCCTTCGGAAAATGACGCGAACACAAACGCTGCACGACGCTCAACTTCAGGAAGTGGGTGTGCGCGCAACCACACGCGCGTGATAACTGCAAGAGTTCCTTCGCTACCAAGAAGCAGTTGGGAAATGTCTGGGCCCACTGCACCGGCAGGAGCACCGCCTGTACGAATTATTGTGCCGTCTGCAAGTACTGCTTCAAGGGCGTGCACCATGTCTTCGATTTTTCCGTAACGCGTTGAATACTGACCTGCTCCGCGGCATGCCACCCATCCGCCAACGGTGGCGAGTTCAAACGATTGCGGGTAATGCCCGATGGTGAGTCCGTGTGTGCGAACTGCTTTTTCGAGATCTGGGCCGAATGTGCCAGACAATGTTTCAACAATGCCTGAGATTTCATCGATTGATTCGACGCCTTGCATCTGTGTCATGTCGAGAGCTACACCGCCAAAGAGTGGAATTGCTGCACCACATACCCCGCTTCGTCCACCAGACGGAGTGACGGGAATTTTGTGGTCATTGCAATAGGCCAACAAGATCGACACTTCTTGTGTGTTCTTTGGACGGCAGACGACAGCCGGAATTTGCGGAACTTCATTACGAAGTGACCACCGAAGCGACAATGGCCACCAGTCACGACCATGTTGTGCGCGTTCAACCGCATCGGCTGTGGTGTCACAGATTGCACCGAGTTCTTGCGCTTCTATTTCAGTTAATGAGCGCCCATGGCTTGGTAGGTGAGACGTTGCAAGAGCAGGGTCACCACCAAATTCGATTGGTTCTGTGGCCTGTGTTGAAAATCTATGAATGCTCATTGTTATCCCTTATGTGAGTCGATGAATTCTTGTTCTGTCACCATTGCTGCAGCGTCTTCACGAGCGCAAGCATCAATGAACTCTGCAATGCTTGCGGAACACTGTGCATCGTTCCACCCAAGAAGTGGAGAAACAAGGTCTGCTGTAGCACGTGCTGCTGAAACGCTGGCACGCCGGTTGAGCAAGCGAGCCCGGGTACGACGACTAAGAATGTCATCAATAGACGTGGCCATTTCGTGAGTGACTGCGTATACCGCTTCAGCGCGTAGGTAGGGAAGTCCGTCTACTAACGGCCCGGATAGTGATGGATCGTTAGCGATGAGGGCAGCAATATCTGCAGAGTCGCTTCCAAAACGACCATCGAGGTGGTGGTCGCGCTGTGATGCGCGGATACTGCGACCCTTTGCCCCATGAAGCGACATTGACTTAGTGCGACAACGAGTCTTGGTGCCCAAGACTTCAGAGACGGCATCGACAGCGTCCTCTGCCATCTCGCGATACGTGGTGAGCTTGCCTCCCGTTACTGTGACAACACCATTGTCGGATGTAAATACTCGATGTCGACGACTGAGATCAGCAGTACGACCAGCTTTTGCGGAAGAGTCATCCATCTTTACAAGAGGACGAAGGCCAGACCACACGCCCGTTACATCTTCAAGGGTGACATCAGTGTTGACGCTTGCATTTAGTGCTGCAAGAACATATTCAATATCGTCACGTGTGCACTGTGGATCATTAACAGGCCCTTTGTAGTCGGTGTCGGTTGTGCCGATATATGTGAATTGGTATGTGCCATCGCCACGAGAGATCCAGGGGACTACGAACAAACTGCGCTTGTCGCTTGGCACGGGAATAACTACTGCAATGTCATTGCGAACCTTTTCCCAGGGCACGGTGAGGTGAACACCCTTTGCCGGACGAATGGTGTCTGGGTGAGACGCCTCGTCAAGGGCGCGAACATCATCGGCCCAAACACCTGTTGCGTTGATAACTGCTTTGGTGCGGATAGCGAAACGAGTGTCGCCGACTATGTCGTGGACACGAACGGAGTGTTGCGTGCGATTGACTGAATCAATTCCTTCAACGCGGCATTGGTTTGCAATAGCAGCTCCGTTGTCTGCAGCACTGCGCAGTACAGAGAGGGTAAGACGAGCATCGTCGGCTTCTGCGTCGTAATACATGTATGCAGATGAAAGCTTTTCGCGGGCCATTGTTGGCAGGTGAGCAAAAGCAGCGTCGGCAGAAAGTCTGCGATGAAGGCGACCAATGCGCCATCCGCCCGTGAGGTCATACATCCACATGGCAGAACCAAGTGCACGAGCAATTTTTTTAGACACGACACTGTTCTTCGTGAGAATCGGAATCATGAACGGAAGTACATGTACGAGGTGGGGAGCATTGCGACGCAGGCGCTTGCGTTCACGCAACGCTTGATACACAAGACGAACGTCGCCTTGTTGGAGGTAACGCAATCCGCCGTGAATCAGTTTTGACGATTTCGATGACGTACCCGATGCAAAGTCGTCACGCTCGAGAAGGCATGCGCGAAGGCCACGAGAGGCTGCATCGAGCACGACACCTGCTCCGGTAATTCCACCACCGATGACGACAACGTCGAATTCTTCGCTGGAAAGGCGGGAAAGGGACAAGGACCGGGAAAAATTGTGAGGGGTAGACACGAGACAGAGCCTATTGGGTCTGAACTTTTGAAAGAATTCTGTGTTTCGCAGACGGATCGCACGTTCGTGGGTCAATCGCCGCCCAACATGTAGCCGAACCTCTTAGCAGCATCTCAATTGTCTGATGCAACCTGAAACGAACTTGAGACTGGTTTGCGCCCGTGAGCCAGATGAGAAAAACAGTCTCCCTGCTCGAAAAGTCGGACTAGACAGATGTGACGCTCGACACATACACTGCCCATGCGGGGATTTTCTCCGTGACTGAGGGGGGTTTCGATGTTCGGAACAGATCTGTCGTGGCGGCACCAAGGGGCATGTAACGGCTTGGACCCTGACGTGTTTTTTCCTGACTCTGATGCAGCTGCAGAAGAAGCCAAATCAATATGTAGTTCGTGCATGGTGCGGGCGTCATGTCTCGAGCACGCCATCGCTGTTCGTGAAAAAGACGGAGTCTGGGGCGGTGCCACGGAACGGGAGCGCCGCAGAATTATTCGTCAAAGACGTCGCACAGCGTAGATACTGGGTGCATGGCGCATTCCCACGAATTCATTGGCTGGCCCACCTTGCTGGCCCACATTTTGGATCGACGCGATCTTGACGCTGCGCAGGCAGAATCTGCCATCACGCAAATATTGAACGGAAATGCAACGCCATCTCAGATGACTGCCTTTGTCGTTGCAATGCGCGCAAAGGGAGAAACAATTCAAGAACTTGAAGGCATGTTGCATGCTGTTCGTTCAGCTGGCATGAAAGTTCATCTCAGTGCGGAACAGGCATCACGCGCCATTGACATAGTTGGTACCGGTGGAGACAAGAGCAACACCGTCAATGTGTCAACGATGTCAGCGTTGGTTGTGGCTGCAGCTGGCGTGCCTGTATGTAAACACGGCAATAGAGCAGCATCATCAAAGTGTGGCGCAGCTGATTTGCTTGAAGCTGCAGGCGTGGCAATCGAGCTTGATCCTCAAGGAGTGGAAGCATCAATCGCTGCAACTGGGTTTGGTTTTTGCTTAGCGGCTCATTTTCATCCTGCTTTTCGCTACACAGGCCCGTCGCGTCGTGAAATCGGAGTGCCAACTGTATTTAATTTGCTCGGGCCGATGGCGAACCCAGCGCCGATCTCAAACATGTTGGTGGGCGTTGCGATGCCAAACATGATGGAGGCAATGGTGGGGTCATTGACCTCTCGTCATGTCACCAGTGCATGGGTTGTGCATGGCCATGGCGGACTTGATGAACTTGCTGTCAGTGGTCCGAACATTGTGTATGAATTGCGAGATGGCAACATTTCTCGATTCGAAATCGACGCTGCTGATTTCGGAATTACTCGCTCCTTGCTGGCAGATATTCGAGGGGGAGACGCCACGGACAACTTGGCCATTATGAATGATCTGTTCGCTGGTAAAACGGGAGCTGTTCGTGACATCGTGACCTTTAATGCCGGGTGCGCGCTCTTTGTTGCCAACCATGTTGGGTCAGTGGCTGACGGTATCGATGTGGCTCGCGCCACCATCGATTCGGGTGCGGCAGCAAGCATGTTGGCCAAGGTTGTAGCCGTTAGTACGGCTGAAGCCGAACGCATGCAGGTCTAACGAAGGGAACCGTGTCACACCCTTTCGTCACTCTTGTGACATGGACATCACGCCTCTCACCCTCACCGAAGCCCCTCAGTACGAACCTGTTCTCATGATCTCGTGTGCCACCTGTGTCATGGCAGACACCGATGCCTGCGGTGATTGCATCATGACTTTCCTCTGCGATGCTCCATCTGAAGGGGCTGTCGTTCTTGACCTTCAGGAACTTCGGGAAATTAGGTTGCTCGCTCAGGCCGGTTTGGTGCCTACGCTTCGGCACCGTGCCGTTGGCTAAATCTTCCTCCCGTAATCCCACAGTCGTCTCTCGAGTCGCCCCCCAGGGACCTGAGTATTGGGCGCAACTGCATGCCATCGGTCAGGAAGCTGGCCTTCATTCACTCGGCGTAGCTCCGGCCGACGAGATGCATCGCGCACGTCAGCAGATTCAGAACCGCATCGATGATGATCTTGTCAACGACATGAAATTTACGTTTTTACGTCCGGAACGTTCAACTACGCCGATTCAACATCTTGATGGTGCGCAATCAATCATTGTTGGTGTTCGCTCATATGCAATAAGCGATCATCCAGATGTCGGTTCGTCATCTCCATTAGCAAGAGTTGCTCGCTATGCATGGCTAGATCATTATGGCCACCTCAAAGATTCGCTCTCTGTCATTGCTGAACGCTTACGGCGTGACGGTCATCGCGCTGTCGTATTTGCAGATGACAATGCGATGGTTGATCGCGAAGCAGCGTGGCTAGCTGGCCTTGGTTGGTTTGGCAAGAATGCAAACATTTTATTGCCTGGGCACGGAAGCTTCTTTGTGATTGGGTGCGTGATTACAACCGCAGTTCTTCCAGTGTCTACGCCTATTGATGACGGATGTGGGGCGTGTTCTCGCTGCATACCTGCATGTCCAACGGGAGCAATTGTTAAAAACGGCGTCATCGATGCAAACAAGTGTTTGTCATGGTTGCTTCAAAAGCCAGGAATTTTTGATCGTGACTATCGCGTCGCACTTCATGACCGAATCTATGGCTGTGACGATTGCCAAACTGCATGTCCTCCTACACGACGAACCGAGTTGAGTGAATCAACAGAACAACTTCAATCGATTGTTGAAGTATTGACTTGGTTGTCAATGGATGACGAGTCCCTAAACGCATCATGTCAGCGTTGGTATGTGCATAAACGTGACATGACATGGATTCGGCGAAACTTGCTGATCGTTCTTGGCAATATCGGTAACCCCAGTGATCCTGATGTAGTTAATGCCATCCGCAAATATATTTCGCACACCCGAAGCGAATTGCGTGCTCATGCGGTGTGGGCTGCAGCCAGATTAGGTCTTAGTCATCTCATCAATCATGCAGATTCTGACCCCATGGTGCGCGATGAGTTGCTGCATCTGCCAACCTTGCGGGAAGGCCTATGAAACATCTTCTCGTCACCAATGATTTTCCTCCCAAAATTGGCGGCATTCAGTCACTGTTGTGGGAATGGTGGCGTCGATTGCCGCCTGACTCCTTTGCTGTGCTTACAAGCCCTCATGCTGCCGCCGCGGTATTCGATGCAAGTGAGCCGTATCGCATTGAACGAACACGCGAACCAGTGTTGTTGCCTCACCCATGGATGGTGCAACGCATCAACGCAATGGTCAAAGAATTCGGTGCTGACTTTGTCGTGCTTGATCCGGCCCTTCCTTTAGGTCTGGTGGGGCCACGATTGTCTGTTCCCTACATGGTTGTATTGCACGGTGCAGAGGTCACGGTGCCTGGCCGGTTGCCATTGTCTCGCCAAGTTTTAGGACATGTATTGCGTGGTGCAGAACACATCATCGCTGCTGGTGGGTATCCGGCAACAGAAGGCGACCATGCCGCAGGGCGCGCACTGCCCTCCACCATTGTTCCGCCTGGTGTCGACACACAAAGATTTGTTCCGTTGGATGCTGCTAGCAAGAAGGCGGCACGTGCACGATTTGGTTTTGATGCCGAAGATGAAATAATTCTGGGATTCAGCAGGCTTGTGCCTCGCAAAGGCTTCGACACTGTGATTCGCGCTGTTGCGCAACTGGCGCCACATCGGCCACGCTTACGTTTAGCAATCGCTAGCACGGGTCGGGATGAAGATCGACTACGAAAATTGGCTGATGAATTAAAGGCTCCAGTGACCTTCTTAGGGCGCGTTGAACACGATGACGTTCCCGCGTTGTATGGATGCGCAGATATTTTTTCAATGATGTGTCGTAATCGTTGGGCAGGTCTCGAGCAAGAAGGTTTTGGCATCGTGTTTGTCGAAGCCGCCGCATGTGGAGTGCCGCAAATTGCAGGCGACAGCGGGGGAGCTGCAGAGGCAGTTCTTGATGGGGTCACTGGCTATGTCATGTCAAACCCGACCGATGCGTCAGGTTTGGCTGCTCGCATCGCCACAATTTTTGATGATGATTCCTTACGTGCCTCTATGGCTGTTGCCTCGCGTGCTCGTGCCGAATCTGAATTTGAATACTCAGTTCTTGCAGCGCGTTTGGGACAAGTGCTAAAGGTTGGGCAATGATGGATGTCATGCCAGGGTCATTCCTCATCAAATGCAATCTTGCGTTTACCGCTGTCTTTGTGACGATGTCAATCGTTGCTGCAGTCGCTTTCACGGCTCCGTGGAAGCCCATTGGTGTTGCAGTGAGTCTGAGCTGTTTTACAGTCGGCATCGTTGCGTTTTTATGGGGCTACTGGACTGCAGTACAACGAAGCCGTACAGACAACATTTCGGTAGCAGCCCTGTATTTTCTGGTTGATGATTGTGCCCCACAATCTGTTGCACGACTGATGAACGGTGCCCTCGGAGTTCAGGTAGTGGTTGCAGTCGTCACGGCAATTAGTCGCACGACCACAGATGGTCGTACAGGCAGCACACTGGCATTTGGGGTCTTGGCTCCCATGATGGGCCTTGGTCTTAATGGTCTGTGGGGAGCCACGCATGGCACTTTTGCCCCTCGCCAACTCGGTGATTCCGGCGAGGTGCCACTTCAAGAGCCCGCGAGCGGTCAAGATTAGAACTATGACTGACCGCGCTGCACAGACCACCCTCATCTCGGCCCCACTCAATGCATGTTGGGATGTTGTTCTCGGCTTCGAGAATTACCCCGATTGGGCCAAAGATGTCAAGGAAGCAAATGTGTTGACACGCGACAATGACGGTCGTGGCCTTCGGGTCGAATATCGCGCATCGGCTCTTGGTCGCAGCACGCGTTACACACTTGAATATGACTATTCACAACAGCCGTCTCGTCTGTCATGGCATCTGGTGGAAGGCGACATCATGCGTGCGCTCAACGGCGCGTATTCGTTTGTTGAAGTTGATGGTGGCACTCAAGTCTTTTATGAACTGGAACTGGAACTTGTGGTTCCGTTGCCTGGTTTTGTGAAGCGTCGTGCAGAAGCGCGAATTCTCATTGAAGCAGTCAAAGAACTGAAGGCTCGCGCCGAGTCGTGAGTTTCGTTGGAATTGATGTCGGTGGCACAAAGTGCCATGGCGTTCGTGTTGACGAACATGGTGCAGTTCTTGAGGAAATCAGATATCCAACGCCACATGCGTCGGAATTGGTTGATCTGCTTGAGTCGATGTTTCATGAACTCTCCGGAACACAGACTCTTGGTGTTGGAGTCCCCGGACTAATCACGCCAGATGGAATCGTGCGGGCGTCTCCCAATATGAAGGGCGCACACAACATTGCAGTCGGTCCTGAACTTCGTTCACGCCTTGGCATCAGTGTTCATGTTGAAAATGATGCAACGATGGCGGCATTCGGAGAATGGAAAGCTGGTGCTGCGATTGGGGCGAGGAATGCAGTAATTGTCACGTTAGGTACGGGTATTGGTGGCGGCATTGTGATGGGCGGTCAGTTGCAACGCGGAGCTAATGGATTCGCTGGCGAAATTGGACACATGGTTGTGCAACACAATGGCGAACTGTGTGTATGTGGCAGGCGAGGATGCTGGGAACGATACGCATCGGGTTCTGCATTGCGAATGTTGAGCGGCGGCATGAGCGGCGAAGATGTATTTGCGGCGGCTGAATCAGGTGACGATAATGCCCAGTCTGTTGTTGCTGCCTTTGCAGATTGGGTTGCGGTTGGACTTGCAAGTCTTACGAATATCTGCGACCCAGAAGTAATTGTTATTGGCGGAGGTGTCGTGCAATCCTTCGAATTCGTACTTGAGTCTGTGTCGAAGAGTTTTTCTGCAGCGTTGTATTCATCTGAATCGCGGCCACATCCTGCTTTGCATGTTGCGGCATTGGGAGAGCGCGCTGGCGCAATCGGGTGCGCCTTATTTATGACTCAGGGCTAGCCCAACTTCGCGAGCGTTCCACGGCCCGTAGCCATTGAGCATGTGAGGCATCGGGATTGCCGGGCTCGAATCGTTTGTCGAGTGTCCACATCGAAGCAATTTCATCAAGGTTCGTCCATACACCTTCTGCTAACCCGGCCAAGTACGCAGCGCCAAGTGCGGTTGTCTCATGATCTGTTGGACGCAAAACAGGTACGCCCAGTGCATCTGACTGGCGTTGCAACATTGCGTCCATCACAGAAGCGCCACCATCAACACGTAGTTCGGCAAGGGTGACTCCACCAGCGTGGCTCATTGCATCAATTGCATCGCGAGTTTGATGAACCATTGCGTCAATCACAGCTCGAGCAATGTGTGCCTTAGTGGTGCCGCGAGTAATGCCAATGATTGATCCGCGCGCATACGGGTCCCACCATGGACTTCCTAAGCCTGTAAAGGCTGGTACTACACACACCCCGCCTGAATCCGGCACAGATTCGGCCAATGGTCCAATCTCGGAAGAATCATTGATGATGCCAAGTCCATCGCGTAACCATTGAACTGCAGCGCCGGTAACAAAGATTGCTCCCTCAAGCGCATACACGGGCGCACCATCTCCAAGGTCCCACGCAACAGTGGTGAGCATTCCATCTGCAGGGGTCGGACATGTTGTGCCGATATTGAGAAGAACAAAACTTCCTGTTCCGTAGGTGTTCTTTGCCATGCCAAC
>CAMDBY010000024.1 GCA_945889575.1 Bifidobacterium breve | reverse complement strand
TCACCGTTCTTGTTCACGGGTCATCTCACAAAAGTGGAAATTAGTCTTGACAATGATCAAGTGCTCGACTTCCATGGTGAAAGCCGCGCCACCATGGCGCGCGACTAATTCAGCGTTATTTTCTGCCTGAGGCAGGAACTTCACTAAACGGCATATCGCGATCGATTTGCGGCTCTTTTGGCAAACCTAAAACAAGTTCACCAATGATGTTGCGTTGAATCTGATCTGTGCCGCCGCCAATTGATGTGAAATAGGCATTCAGTTGCGAATAGTTCGCATCGCGAGCACGGGGATTCTGATCTCCGTCAAGAGCACCTTCAGCGCCGAGTAGTTCTCCTTGAATATGGCCTGCGAAATGCAAAATGCCTGACATGTTCAATTTGCCTAACGAGGCAAGCGGAGATGACCCGCCGGTTTCCGCCACTGCCTTTGCGCGGTCTCCATTCCAGTCATTGGTCAATCGCATGCAATACAACTTCGCCAACTTTTGGCGCACAGTTGCATCGTTGTTTTTGCTGACTTCTTGTGCCAACTTCACCAATGACAAATCGGGAGAAGGAATACTGCCCATTGCTGATGCAGTTGCTCCGCCTGGACCACGCGGACCACGGCGTGAGATACCCATCACTGCACGTTCGTACGCCAACGCAGTCTGTAATACCCACCAACCTTTATTGAGGTCGCCCAACATATGTGATTCAGGGATACGTGCATCTGTAATGAACACCTCATTAAAACGAGAGTCACCAGTGGCTTGACGTAACGGGCGCACATCTACGCCATTTTGTTTCATCGGCATCCAGAAAAAAGAAATGCCACGGTGCTTTGGTTGATCCCAGTCAGTACGAGCAATCAACATGCCAATATCTGCATCTTTTGCGCCAGAGGTCCATACCTTCTGACCATTAACCACCCACTCGCCGCCATCACGCACTGCGGTTGTGCGAAGACCAGCAAGATCGGAGCCAGCGCCAGGTTCGCTGTACAACAAACACATACCGACTTCATCAAGCAATAGTTTGCGCAAGTACAACGACTTCATTTCATCGTTGCCATACGACAACAGCGTTCCTGCCCACAAGTTTGATTTATCTTGCCCGGGCCCAGGCACTCCGGCGGTACGAAATACATTTTCAACTTCAGTTGCAGCATCATCATCTAGTCCGCGACCAAACCACTCGGTCGGCCACCGCAATGCAGCCCATTGTGAATCAACAACTAATTCACGCCACGCAGCCAAGTCGTTACTTGAATTCCAATTCTCTGCCAGAAAGGCTTCTGCCTCACGCACTGTGTCGTTCATCTGTCGCCCCTCCGCTACTCGTGATAAGTCGAGACTAGACCGCTGATTGCTTGGTCGTCTACTTGGTACGACCAGCGGTTGCAGCTACGAGCCCAAGCCCAACAAACAGACTGCCCGAGACGTATCGCTGAATAAACGGAAGTGTTCGACCACGTAACAAGAGGTGTCGTAGACCACTAGCCATCAGAGAATACGAACCATTGAACAAAGTCGCCAGAACAACAAAGATTGCGCCAAGGAACAGCGACTGAAGTTGAGCGTGATCAGACGCCGTATCAATGAACTGGGGAAAGATTGACAAAAAGAACAGCGCAGTCTTCGGGTTCAGTGCATTCACTATTATCCCCTGCCGAAATGCCTGCTTTGTTGAGACTGCAGCATGATCACCATCAAGTGCAACTGGCTCGCGCATCAACGTGCGTATACCGGTGTACACCAAGTAGAGAACGCCAGCCCATTTCACAATATTGAACAACGTGGCAGATGCAGCCAACACAGCACTTAGCCCCAATGCGGCAAATAGCACTTGTATCGCGTCGCCGACTTCTAATCCGCCAACAGCAGCAAGACCCACTTTGCGCCCGTCACCGATACTGCGATTCAGAATGTAAATAACTGCCGGCCCTGGAATCAGCAACAGCGCAACCGTGGCTGCGCAGAACGCAAGAATGGTCGACAACTCAGGCACACCCCAACCATAGCAATGGACCCAGTTTGGGTTGATTTCCATGTGCGGGATGTTCCAACAGTCTCGACTTGTGCACACATCTCAACTGCATGAGTACTTACCTTGACCTTTATCAACATATGCTGATATCGTCTTTCATGCCATGTCAGCCAGACGAAAGTTCCTGAGGTAAAAAATGCCAAAGTCAATGGAAGAATTGATTCAACATGCGGACGACATCAGTGAGATGTTCGAAAAATGGGATTCATCAAAGTCAACAGTTCTCTCAAAAGAAGAAACCGCAATATTGCGCGCGGTGTACCAAAGGTGTTTTCAAGAAAAGAAGATTGCAGATGCCGTACAAAATGCGCGGGCGAAGAATATTTCTTGGAAGGACATCGGATTTGTTTTAGGTACCTCTGCACAATCTGCCCATCGCAAATACTCCGCTTATCTTTCTCACGAAGCCTAAGAATGCCTCCACTGCCAACTACTCTGAGCCAATGCGTGCTTTAGTACAACGAGTTCTGAATGCATCTGTCGATGCTGAAGTTGATGGCACCACTATTCGGGCTGGTGAAATAGAAAAAGGACTGCTGGTTCTTCTGGGAATCACTCATACCGATACCGAAGCGACTGCAAAGAAGATGGCGGAAAAGATCTGGAATCTTCGCATTATGGAAGATGAGAACGACGTGATGAATATTTCCATTGCTGATTCCACCAAGAGCATCTTGCTCATTAGTCAGTTCACGTTGTACGGAGATACGAACGCTGGTCGCAGACCAACATGGACCGCCGCAGCTAAACCTGAATATGCAGAACCATTAGTGAACAAAGTTGTCGCCGAGTTTCAACAACTAGGCGCACATATTGAAACAGGACGATTCCGCACATACATGCAAGTGTCTTCAGTGAACGATGGTCCAACCACCGTGTCAATTGAAATTTAGATCTGGTGAATTAGTTCTTCAACGGGCGTGACCATGCCCATGTAGAACGCACCGAATTCGGCGTAGACAGCAGAACCTTCGTCATACCGCATGGTGTACACCACTTCTTTCAGATCGTCAGGGTTCACGGCAAACAATGTGACTCCCCATTCGTAATCATCAAGACCAGTTGAACCAGTGACTAATTGAATGATGCGGCCAGCAAACGTACGTCCACTCTTGCCGTGTTCTTCCATGAGTTCTTTACGTTTGTCGAATTCAAGTGTGAACCAGTTGTCTTTGTGTTCACGGCGCTTTGACATGGGGTAGAAGCACCATGCATTTTTTCCAACTGGTGGAAGCTGCGGATACAAGCGAGCGTTCAGCATCTCTTCTGGCATGCCTTTTGAATACTCAGAAACTTCAGTCAGCGAAATGTAGCTATCAACGATGTCAAGACCAGCGTGTTGAATGCCTGTTTGCAATGCTTTGAGTTGACGCATGTCAGCTGCGACTCCCATGATTGCAACATCTGCTTTATGACCCAACATGGCAACGGTGATCACGGTGACGCCGGCACCTTCAGCTGCTTTGACGGCTGCAACAAGTGCATCACCGTCGTATTCAAAACTTGGCTTGCAAAAATAGTGGACTACTGCAAGACCAACTGACGGGGACATCGGTTCGCTCATACTGATAACGCTATCGGCGAGCCAGAACCGCGGAGGCAAAACGTGACGGCGCCTCGTGGTCTACCTGGAGGAAAAATGACGGCTCTGCTAATTCCAGCTCCATAACCACCGGAACCCCCGCAGATCCACGCACCACATCAACACGGGCATACAACGGGTACTCACCCCACTTTTTCTTCACAAAGGTCATCACGGCTTCGCCCAATTCGCGCTCTTGTGCGCTTGCCGTACGAGGCGCAATATCTTCCACCGTAAAGAGCCCATTTTTTATGTTCTCACCTGTGGCCAGGATGGCACCTTTGCGGAATGAATGACTGAGTTGGCCGTTGAAATACACCATGCCCGTTTCGCCACGCTCATCTATAAAACGTTGATACGGCTGCACCATGGCAATAAAGCCCGCATCAAGGAGAAAACCCAGATGCGCTGCTGCTTTCACGGGGGACTCTTCATGACGTTCCGTGTTATTTGAACCAGCACTAATCGTTGGCTTCACCACAATGTCGCGTTCCAGCATGCCTTCATTTGTGATGGTGACTAGGTCTTGCGCTGAACGAACAAACGTTGTGGGAACAATTCCGATCTTTGCATCGACCAGTTCATCTAGGTATTCCTTATTAGTGTTCCACCGAATAATGTCTGCTGGGTTTTGCAGCGTAGTAACAGCCGACACAGCATCTAGCCACGTGAGAAATTCCGGATACCGACGGTGATAGTCCCACGGTGAACGAACAATCGCCATGGAAAACCGCGACCAATCAACAGACGCGTTATCCCAATCGACAACTTCTGTGATGATGCCACGATCGCCAAGGGCGCGCGACAAATACGGTAAATCTGTATCAAATACTCGCGCTTCTCCACCGCTAACGAGAGCGATGACGCGCGACATTAAGAATGACTGGTTGAAGTACTTCTAGACGATGGTCTAGAAGTCATCCATTCCGCCGCCGTGGTCGTGTCCGCCGCCAGCCGATTCAGGCTTGTCAGCAATAACAACTTCGGTGGTGAGAAACAACGCTGCGATTGACGCTGCGTTCTGCAATGCGGAGCGAGTTACCTTCGCAGCATCGATGACACCAATCTTTACAAGGTCTACATATTCGCCAGTGGCGGCATTGAGGCCTTCGTTGCCCTTCAAGTTCTTCACGCGCTCAACAACAACGCCACCTTCGAGGCCTGCGTTTTCTGCGATCTGCTTGAGTGGTCCTTCAAGTGAACGAGCAACCATGCGTGCGCCAGTTGCTTCATCACCAGTGAGCTTTTCAGCAGCAGCGATAACAGCAGCTTGTGCGCGAAGCAATGCAACGCCACCGCCAGGAACAACGCCTTCTTCGATGGCAGCTTTTGTGGTGCTGACAGCATCTTCAATGCGGTGCTTCTTCTCTTTGAGTTCTACTTCAGTAGCTGCACCAACTTTGAGGACTGCTACACCGCCGGACAACTTGGCCAAACGCTCTTGGAGCTTTTCGCGGTCGTAGTCAGAATCAGTGTTCTCAATTTCAGCCTTCAATTGGCTAATGCGGCCCTTGATGTCGTCTTCTGAACCGGCACCCTCGATGATGGTTGTTTCATCTTTTGTGATGACAATCTTCTTTGCTGTTCCCAATAAGTCAAGAGTGACATTTTCAAGCTTGAGACCAACTTCTTCGCTGATGACTTGGCCACCAGTAAGAATTGCGATGTCTTGCAACATTGCTTTACGACGGTCACCGAAACCAGGAGCCTTAACAGCAACGCTCTTGAATGTTCCGCGAATCTTGTTAACAACCAAAGTTGCAAGTGCTTCACCTTCAATGTCTTCAGCGATGATGACCAACGGGCGTCCGCTCTGCATTACTTTTTCAAGTACTGGCAACATGTCGCGCACGTTTGTGATCTTGCTTGACACTAAAAGGACGTAGGCATCTTCGAGAGATGCTTCCATGCGGTCGGTATCTGTAACGAAGTACGGCGAGATGTATCCCTTGTCGAAACGCATTCCTTCTACAAGGTCCATTTCCATTCCGAATGTTTGGCTTTCTTCAACGGTGATAACACCGTCTTTGCCGACCTTGTCAATTGCTTCTGAAATCATGCGACCAATTTCTGGGTCAGCAGCTGAGATAGAGGCAACCTGAGCGATTTGTTCTTTCGAATCAACATCTTTGGCGAGTGCACGAATGCTTTCAATTGCAGCAGCAGTTGCAGCCTCGATGCCCTTCTTCAAGGACATTGGGTTTGCGCCAGCAGCCACGTTGCGAAGTCCTTCGCGAACCATGGTCCATGCAAGAACAGTTGCTGTTGTTGTTCCGTCACCGGCAACATCGTCAGTCTTCTTTGCAACTTCCTTGACCAACTCAGCACCAATGCGCTCGTATGGATCTTCAAGGTCGATTTCTTTTGCGATGGAAACACCGTCGTTTGTGATGGTGGGTGCACCCCACTGCTTAGCAAGAACAACGTTGCGACCCTTGGGTCCGAGCGTGACGCGAACGGCGTCAGCCAACTTGTTCATGCCGGCTTCAAGACCGCGCCGTGCTTCTTCATCAAATGCAATGAGCTTTGCCATGGGATTTTCCTCCGTAGGTATGGGGATTCTGCTGTTCGGGGGGTGTTTTCACACTGGAACAGACGACTAGCACTCTACCGTTGAGACTGCTAACGGCACTACCCCTCACCGAGGAAGCAGTGCCTGAGATTTACAGGCCGCCAGCGACGGCAGGGATGATGGAGACAGTGTCTCCGGGAGCTACTGGGGTGTCTAACCCTTGCAAATAGCGGACATCGTCGTCAGAAACAAAGACATTGACGAACTTGTGCAGATCCCCTGTTGCATCAAACAGACGGTCATTAAAGCCGGCATGTGCTGCGTTGAGGGCCACAAGCACATCGCGCAAGGTGGCACCTTCCACAGAAACGGTGGATGCGCCACCTGAGATGGGGCGCATATTGGTGGGGATTCGAACGGTCACGGCCATATGGAAACCCTACCGAACGACTAGGGGTTCGCCACCAGAGGAGCAACCTTGTCGCGCCACGGCATTGCGGTTTCCAATTGTGATGCAAGCCGCACCAACACATCTTCGCGAAATGGCGCACCGACGAATTGCACACCCATCGGAAGTCCAGTTGATGACCAATGCAACGGAAGACTGATTGCCGGTTGACCCGTCAAGTTGAACTGTGACGTATAGGCCAAGATCTCGCGCAAGTTATGTCCGCCGTTTTCGCCACTGAGATGACCGATGCGTGGCGGTGGGCCAGCAATCGTTGGCGTGACAAGAACGTCAAAACCTTTCGAGCCATCAGTTGGTTCCCACCACTGCACCACTCGCCTGCACCATGCATGCAGCCATTCCATATTTGACAAATACATTTCCCCTGTGACCGCACGGCCCATCTCGCGCATACGAATGTTGTCTGGCTCTAAATCACCTTCACCAATTGTGCGACCAAGAATTGCCTCAAATGTCGAAACATCTCTGTGCGTCCATGCGGCAACTATTGCGGTGAACTTTCCCGCACTTGATTCGTCATTCAAATGTTCTGGCCACGCAACCGAAACATCATGACCTAACGCCGATAATTGTTCAGCCGTTTTCAGAACCGACGCACGTGATTCAGCATCATCTAATTGATATCCAAACAACGGATGATCAAGGATGCCAATGCGCAACCGACCAGGGTCCACGCCAACTTCTTGCGACAGTGGCCGTGCAAATGGCGGCGTCGTGTATGGGTCGCCAGATTCGTATCCACAGATCACGTCAAGCACAGCCGCTGTATCACGCACGGTGCGAGTCACACAACCATCAATGGTTGAGCCCATCCATGTCTCACCAATATCAGGACCTTTACTCACGCGACCACGTGATGGCTTGAGCCCGACAAGCCCGCATTCACTTGCTGGTACACGAATCGAGCCACCACCATCATTGGCGTGCCCCACTGGCACGATGTGCGCCGCAACGCTTGCTGCTGATCCACCACTTGAACCACCAGTCGAGTGTTCAAGATTCCATGGGTTGCGCGTGGGGCCATACGACAACGGCTCTGTCGTGATGGTGTTGCCAAATTCTGGAGTATTGGTTCTACCAATCACAACGAATCCAGCCCGTAAAAAACGCTGCGTTAAGTAACTACTACGTGGCGCAATATATTTCTCGTTCTTCAAGAACCGGGTACCCATATGGTGCGGTTCACCAGCAAGTGGTGCGCCCAAATCTTTTAAGACCAGCGGGACGCCTGTGAATGGCCCAGCAGGCAACCCTGCATCAGCCTCTTTCTGTGCACGTTCAAATCGCGGATGAATAATCGCGTTGATTTCGCCATTGACCGCCTCGGCCTGAGCAATTGCCGCATCAAGTAGTTCGCGAGCAGAAACTTTCCCGCTTGCAACTAGTCCGGCTTGCTCGACTGCATCACAGTTTGTCAATTCATTCATGGCGCAACCTTATGCGCACCGTAAGGTATTCACATGCGCGTACTTGCAGCTTCCGACAAGTTCAAAGGAACTGCATCGGCTGCTCAGGTATGCGCGGCCGTTGGCCATGCCTGTTGGAACCTCAACATTGACTGCGTGGAAATGCCCATGGCAGATGGCGGTGAAGGCACGCTCGAGGTGTTGGGCGGCGCGAACCGTGTCACCACTGTTGCCGGACCGCTTGGCCACCCTGTTCAAGCCGAATGGCGACTACACCGCGGCGTTGCAGTGATTGAAATGGCTCGCGCATCGGGACTCACGTTGGTGGGTGGAGCATCGCAGAATGATGCGATCGCTGCTTCAACAACTGGAACGGGACAACTCATTGACATCGCACTGAATGAAGGTGCGAAGAAAATAATCGTGTGCCTTGGTGGCTCAGCAACAACCGATGGCGGATACGGAGCATTGCGTGCGATCAGCACGCCGGCACGACTGCTTGCAGTTGACTTTCTCGTGGCATGCGACGTCGACACATTGTTCACAGATGCAGCGAAAGTTTTTGCCCCACAAAAAGGTGCAACACCATCACAAGTGAATCTTCTGACTGGTCGATTGGAACGACTCGCGCAAATCTACGAGTCGGAATACGGAATTGATGTTGCGGAATTGCCAGGTTCGGGCGCAGCAGGCGGACTCGCGGGTGCACTTGCTGCTCTCGGAGCAACACTGATGCCCGGCTTCGACATTGTTGCTGAAGAAGTCGACTTTGACGATGCGATACAGAACGCAGACCTAATAATCACCGGCGAAGGTTTACTTGACGACACAAGTTTCGATGGAAAAGTAGTGGGAAGTGTGTGCGACTACGCACGAGAAGCACACACAGACGTTGCTGCAATTGTTGGCGACATTGATGAAGCAATGGACTCGTCTTTGTACGCAGATCTACGGGTCAGTAATTTGACCAAAAAATTTGGTGCAGAAGAGTCAATGACTCATGTCTTGCGTTGTATCGAAGAAGCAGCACGTGAGATGCTGCAAAATTCGTAACTGTTAACCGGCCGCTGGCGCAACAGTTGTTGCAGCAGCACCACTGCCACCGCCAACAACACCAGCGAGTGGCTTGTTCGCAAGATCAGTGCCGAGCAAAACCAAAATGCATGCTTCGCCAACAGTTCCAGTCTCAACAGGAATTGGTTGTGGCATTGCAGCTACTTCAACGGTGCCGCCAAGAACTGCAGCCACGTTCTGCGACGCAGCTTCACAACCAGCGAGATAGAACACACCAGTCTTTGCGCGCTTTGCAGTGCCTGCAGCAACGTTCATTGCAACCTGGACTACATAGCCTTGGTCTTGCAACTTGGTGGTCATGTCGCCGGCACTACCGGCAAGCCCGGACGCATTGGCGACTTGAATCTTGAAACCATTAATGCTGAATGGAGCGAGCGTGGTTGGCGCGGCTGGGTCAACTGTTTCGCCTGGGGCGAGCGTGACATTGGGGTCTGCCGTGCCAACAGGACCTGTGGCTGCTCCACCATCGCCGCGTACGTCACGCAGAATAAGGAATCCGAGCACCAAGGCAACGACCGCGACGGCTGCGCCGAGTGTGCCTGTGCTTGGAGATGAAAGTGATGGGCGACGGGCGCCTGGTTTTTGCTGACTCATGGAAAAGGTCCTCCGAGAGAGAAATAGGAGACCACCACACGGTAGTTCCTATGTGGGCACAGGGGTATGACACCCAGATTTTCCTTACTGGGTAAAGGAAATCGATAGGTCGAAGGCCCAGGAAAGGGCGAATGGAGCCGGGTGTGGGGATTGAACCCACGACCTACGCATTACAAGTGCGTTGCTCTACCACTGAGCTAACCCGGCAAGGTGAAAGACAATCCTAGGCGGGAGAAGCTAATCGCGCACGGGTCACTTCATACGTTGCCAAGGCAGCTGCCGCCGACACATTGAGCGATGAGACCTGTCCAAGCATCGGAATGCTGACCACCGTGTCACAACGCTCGCGGACTAGCCGGGAAAGGCCTGTGCCTTCAGAACCAAGGACGATACAAATGCCGTCCGTGGCGAAGTTGGCGATGTCGAACAACGTATTTTCGCTTGAGTCATCGAGCCCCACTACCCAGATGCCCTTGTCGCGCATTTGTGTAATAGCGACGGGCAGGCCAGGCACCAATGTCATCGGTACGTGCTCGATAGCGCCGGCTGAAGTCTTTGCAACTGTTGGCGTGACATGCACAGCACGATGCTTCGGCAAGATCACACCGGTAACGCCTGCGCCATCACAGCAGCGCAATAATGCACCAAGGTTGCCTGGGTCAGTCACACCATCGACTGCTACCAGAAATGGCATCACACCATTTCGTTTTGTCATCAGTGCGTTGAAATCTGCTTCTTCTAATGGTTGTGCAAACGCAATGATCCCCTGTGGCGCTTCACTTCGGGCCGTATCTTCCAACGTGCGACGAGGCACTTCAAGAACTGTTACGCGCGCGGCATCAGCGAGCTGCTGAATATCATCAATGATTGCTGCAGGGTCAATGTCTTGTGCAATCCAAATTTCTTTTACTTTGCGACGTTGACCAATCAGTAACTCACGAACGGCTTGGCGACCTTCAATTTGTTCACCGCCAAGTCCTTTAGCAACAGGTGCGCTGCGACGAGCATCTGATTGACGAATGGGCCGACCGCGAGGTCCGCCTTCACGTGGTCCACTGCTACGTGATGATGAAGCGCTGGTGCGACCAGTGCTTGGCGGCTTTCCACCACCTTTTCCACTTCCCGTGTCGCGACCACCGGGTGCACGACCTGGCTTACCGGTATTCACTTTGGGACTACTTGACTTGACTGGCTTACGTGGTGCCATGACTACGACTCCTTCATAATGAGTGCTGATGCGAAACAGGCGATACCTTCGCCGCGACCAATAGAACCAAGGCCTTCTGCCCTGCGTCCTTTGACTGAAATAGGTGCGCCAGCAGCTGCTGACAACAATGCGTTCATTGCATCGCGATGAGGCGCAATGCGTGGTTCTTCACACACAACACTGCAATCAACATTGCTAATGCGCCAACCAAGAGCAGAGAGCTTGCTCGCAACATCGCGCAGTATTGCTAGCGAATCTGCGCCCTTCCATGCGGGGTCAGTGTCTGGGTAATGCTGGCCAATGTCGCCAAGACCAGCGGCACCTAACAAGGCATCAGCTGCGGCATGTGCGATGACATCTGCATCACTATGACCAACGAGTGTGCGTTCGCCAGGAAATGCGACGCCACCAAGAACTAATACGCGGCCAGGCTCTGTTGTTTCTGCAAAGCGGTGGATATCAAAACCCTGGCCGACACGAATGTCGACCATTAGATTTCTCCAGCTAGCAATCTGTCCGCGTGAGCAACTGCCCACTCAAGATCTTCTGGCGAAGTGATCTTACGATTCACTACTTCACCTTCAACCACAACAACTTCTCCGCCTATGCGCTCGATGAGAGCAGCATCATCAGTTCCTTCGCCACCTTGTTCATGTGCACGTCGTAACGACGATGCACGAAACGCTTGAGGGGTTTGCACTGCACGCAATGTCTCACGACGTGGCGTCGCGACAACAACTTCAGATTCATTCACTTGCTTAATGGTGTCGACCACCGGAACGCCAGGAACAGCAGCATCAGCGCCGTCAACTACTGCTGAGATGACTCGCTGGAAAATGACAGGACTCGCAAAAGGGCGGGCCGCGTCATGGACACACACAATGGTGGCGTCGCTTGGAACAGTTGCAAGTCCGCGCCGCACTGATTCAGAGCGGGTTGATCCGCCCTCCACCTGGCCAGGACCAATGGCTTGACCTGCTGGCAACACCACAACAACTCCTACAGAGTGCTTTGCTGCCTCTTCGGCTGCCCAATCAACGATGCGCCGACCGCCGATGACCTCAAACTGCTTCGCGGCTCCGAATCGGAGGCCTGATCCGGCTGCGACCACAATTGTCCATACGGTTTCATTTTGAGCCATACACGCAGGGTAGTACGGTCAAATAGATATGGCACACGAACAAGTTCTTGCAGAAACAGAATTCTTTGCAGATGCCCCGGCATCCATGCTTTCGCTCATCGCGGCATCGGGCAAAGTGAAAAATCTCGTCCGGGGCGACGTTCTATTTGAATCCGGCGATGACCCCGACTGCATCTATGTGGTCTTGTCTGGCCGCATTGCAATTGCTATCGGCAATAAGCCACTCGACAACCGCGAAACAGTCATCGCGCTCATGGATGAGGGTGACCTGTTCGGTGAGATGGGCATGCTCGACGCCAGTACCCGTTCCGCCGGAGCCCGAGCACTTGAAGCATCATCTGTTCTCGAACTTCCCTACTCTGCTGTCACTGAACAACTCAACTCATCAAGTGCATTGATGTGGAATGTCATCGGCATGCTTAGTCGTCGCCTTCGCGCAATGGACCAAGCATTGGCCGACAGTGTGTTTCTTGATGTCACCGGGCGTACAGCAAAACGCCTTCTTGAATTGTCAGAAGGAAAAGATGATTTCACATTGCCAGTGACGCAAGAAGAACTTGCCGGCATGGTTGGCGCATCACGTGAACGTGTCAACAAAGCAATCGCAAGTTTCATCAAATTGCGTTGGCTTGAACAGCGCGATCGTTCGTATCGCATTCTTGAACGCGCAAAACTCTCTCAACGCGCGTTGTAAGAATTCTTAGCGCACTGCGCTGAGCAACCAAGCTTTCGCGCGTGCAAACGCATCAGCTGCATCATCAGGTCTGTGTGCCGGACGGGATGCATCATGTGCAAATGCATGTTCTGCTTCTGGGTACAGCACAACTTGCACGCCCGTTGAACGCAATTGATCAATATCAACAATCGGTGTGTAGTGGTCTTTTTCACCCACGATTGCAAGAACACCTTCTGCATATCCTGAAATCAACATGCCAAGTGGCTCGCCTTGTGTCGGACTACGCCACGCTTCAGGCATTGTGATCATTCCGTAAAAGCTCACGATGCGCGCAAAGCGTTCATCACGCGCAGCTTTGAAGCAATACATGCCACCCATACAAAAACCAATTAGTCCGACTGTCTCTGTACCCAATGCGTCAGCTGCCTCTAATAAGTCACTCAAGTTCTTTGCATCATCAAGTGCTGGCACTGCTGCAAAACGCGGGTCAATATCGGGACCAAGTTCCGCCCCAGGAAATGGCTCTACTGCAACAACAGACATTCCCCATTCGCGTGAGAAACGCGCAACCAAGTCGTCGTACAACGGACGCAGCCCGAAAATATCCGGCGCAACCACAAGGCCCATCACTGGTGAGTCGTGATGAACAATCTCAGCGGAGGTGCCTGACGGAAGAGTGATGCGCATTCCTTAAGTATTGCCGAACTGGTGAGACCTCCGGTGAGCCTTCAGCGCCTTCATGGGGTGAGGGGCGTTTCGCAATGTCCCTGCATGACATTTGCAATACATCCCTATTACCAACAAACACAGACAGATTCCGATTCAGACCAGCCACTTCCCACCGCCCTCGTGTGGTCCACAGTCACCTCTGGCCCCGCCAGACAATTCATTGACGAATGGGCTCGCCTTTCCCACCGACCCAGCGTTCTGCGCCGTGTCAACACATGGGACTTCTTGCCTCGTCC
>CAMDBY010000023.1 GCA_945889575.1 Bifidobacterium breve | reverse complement strand
GGCGTGTACTTCGCCGGCGGCAATCGACAAAGTGACCCCGCGCAGAATTTCGTCTGTGGGGTCAGTGTCTTCCGTGACGGGACGGGCATGAAGGTCGTTGATGCGGAATAATTCGGTCACGGAGCCAGTCTAGGCAGGACTCAGTAATTAGCACTACGGACGTAGTGTTAACTACGTCCTATCGGGCCATGGCCTTCCAGATGGCCGAATACGAAGGGTATTCCACCACGTCATCGGCGTACTGGGCAGACCGCAAGAGTTGGTGGTACCGGGGTAAGTGACGGAACGGGACGCCGGCGTCGACATGGTGGGCCAGATGGAAGCCGATTTTGTACGGGACCAAATAGAACCGAGCGAGCGGATGCTGCACGACCGAATGTGTGGTGATGCGTCGATCAGAGTCTGCACGAAGTCCGCCATGTTCAGCGATGGAACGTAACCGGTTGATGACACGCCACAACGTGAAGTACGGCAGCACCCACATAAGGGGGTATAGCCACGGATGACCTGAAAGAACAAACAACGATGCGATAACTATTTGCGTTGCAGTCATTTTCCACAATGTGTTGCGAACTCGCGCATCTGCTGACTTGAAGCCACCGATCTGATTGCGAAACAAACGAACGCCTGTTTGACCAGAAATATCGCGAACAAGTTTGCGTCGAAGGCTGTCTTTTGTAATTGGGTAGTTGGCATATAACGCGAAGTCTGGTTCTTCTGGGCCGAACTCTTCACGATGATGTGCCATATGAACGCGCCGATATGCAGGCGTACTGGTGATCACTGGGAAACCAAGGAGCCAATTGCCCACCCAGTCATTAGCGCCTCGATGGCGAAACAGAAGACGATGTGCAGCTTCGTGCATTAGCGAAGCAAATTGCGCGTGCATGCGGCCCATGAGCAGAAATGCAATGACCCAAATGGGAAGTGAATCGAGTCGCACTGCAATGGCGAGAATCAAAATGTTTTGACCAAACATCCATACAACAGACCACGCATTGCGAAACGAAGGAATAGTGCGTAGTTCTGTGCGCACCTGCGGGTAGGCGCGACCGTCAGTAGCAATCGATGCGTTGTCAATCACATGTGGCAAGACGGATGGCTCGAGCGCCATTCCGCCAAGGTGTGGGCTGTTGTTACCAACCACGCGCAACCCACTCCGCTAAATGAGGACGTTCCATAGAGATGGTGGTGTCAACGCCGTGACCTGGCAACACAACAGTGTTTCCGGGAAAGGTGAATAAGCGTGTATCTAGTGACTCAATGATGGTGTCAAAACTACTGCCAGGGAAATGAGTTGCACCAGGGCCACCAGGAAACAATGTGTCGCCAGTGAATAACAACGGCGCATCGTGCACTTTGAAAGACACGGAACCAGCAGTGTGGCCGGGGTTATGAATGACGTCGAAACGTAACTTGCCCACTTCAACTACTTGTGTGTCATCAAGAAATACGTCATACCCCACGTCTTTCAACATGCCGGCGTCATCATGTGACACTGCAACGGAATATCCGGCTTCGCGCATTGCGGGAATTGCTTGAATGTGATCATGATGGCCATGTGTCTCAAGCACGGAACGAACGCCAAGCGTTTGACACAGCTCTAAAAGTCGCTCATGTTCATTGGCTGCATCAATGAGCACCGCTTCACCCGTGTGTTTGCAGCGAACAACGAACACATTGTTCGCATATGGCCCAACAACAACGCGATGCACTTCCAACCGATGGTCGAAATAGTGGAGAGTTCCGAGCGGGCTTGCCATGTCTTTAGCCTGACACAACCTCGAACCCTAAAGACAGGGCAACGGGGATTTGTGCGGCATCGAAGGTGATGAAGCGAATGGGGGCGGGAAGACGAGAGGCGGCGGCAAGGTGCAATGCGGCTGAGATTCCCACTGGTTGTGACTGGCACAACGTGGTCGCTTCATCGAGCAATGACTGGTCGATTGGTACTACATGTAAGAAATCCCACGTATGGCGAATCATGTCTTCAAGGTGGCGAGACAAAACCACTTCGTCTGTCAGGCGTGATGCAGCCACGATTGATTCGCTGAGTGCGATTGCACATGCAACCCATGTGGTGTCGTTTTCCAACATGTCGCGAACAACATCGCGCTGGGCGCCTTCAATATGCAATGCAAGAAGTGCGCTTGCATCAAGAACAACGGTCATGTGCGCACCTGCGACAGTGCCTTATCGATACGGGCACCGGAATACAGAACTAACGGATCGCTTGGCACCCAATCACCAGTGCGACGTGGTGCCATAACAACACCACGGGCCACGAGATCAACAATGGTGATGCCTGAATAATCAGACCCCATGTTTGACAGTTGGGCCACGGGGGCGCCATCGACCGTGATGACCACCCGTTCGCCCATTTGGGCTCTGCGTACATACGTGGCAAGGGCAGATCTGAATTCGCGCATTCCTATAAGGGCCATGGGTACAGGGTAGCGGGATATGTGTACACCTGCGTACACACTCCGATTGGCGAGAGGGTCACGGGCCAGTGCAAACTGTGATCTATGAATTTTGCATTTAGTGAAGAACAAGAAGAACTCCGCAAGATGGTGCGCTCGTTCCTTGAGGCCAAGTCCTCAGAGACCGCAGTACGCGATCAGATGGAGACAGAGACCGGCTACGACACAGCAGTGTGGGCCCAAATGAATGACCAAATGGCATTGCAAGGACTTGCCATCCCCGAAGAATTCGGTGGACAAGGTTTCTCATTTATTGAACTCGGCGTTGTGCTTGAAGAAATGGGTCGCGCTTTGTTGTGCGCTCCGTACTTCTCAAGCGTTGTGCTTGCAGCAAACACATTGCTCCTTTCGGGTGATGCTGCTGCAAAGAAGGCGTATCTTCCAGGCATCGCAAGTGGCGCAACAATCGCAACACTTGCAACAACAGAGCCATCAGGCCGTTGGGATGAAGCAGGAATCACAATCGAAGCAAAGGGCTCTGGCTCTGACTTCACCATCACTGGTGCAAAGAGCTTCGTACTTGATGGTCACACAGCAAACCTCATCATCGTTTCAGCACGCACTGCAAAGGGTGTCAGCTTGTTCGCAGTTGAAGGCAATGCAAAGGGCCTCACCCGTACAGCGCTTTCCACAATGGACCAGACACGTAAGCAAGCAAAGCTTGAGTTCAAAGACACTCCAGCAAAGCTCATCGGTACAGAAGGCAAGGGCGGCGAAGTCCTTACCCAAGTTATGGACCTTGCAGCAGTTGCACTTGCAGCAGAGCAAGTCGGTGGAGCACAGAAAGTGCTCGAGATGGCAGTTCAGTACGCAAAGGATCGCATCCAGTTCGGACGTCCAATCGGTTCATTCCAGGCAATCAAGCACAAGTGTGCAGACATGTTGCTTGAAGTTGAGTCTTCAAAGTCAGCTGCTTACTACGGCATGTGGTGTGCAGCAGAAATGAACGAAGAACTTCCTTCAGTTGCATCTCTTGCTAAGGCATATTGCTCAGAGGCGTACTTCCACGCAGCTGCAGAGAACATTCAAATCCACGGCGGTATCGGTTTCACCTGGGAACACCCAGCACACCTTTACTTCAAGCGTGCGAAGTCAAGTGAACTCATCTTTGGTGATCCGACCTACCACCGCGAGCTTCTTGCTACACGCATCGGTATCTGATCAGTAACTGATTACTAACTGTTTCGGCAGTAGATAAAACTTCAAAGAGCCCGGGCCTAGTGCCCGGGCTCTTTCATTTCTCGTAGGCTGATGACATGTCGATAGTTACGGTTCTGTTTGCCCTTGTCTCGGCGCTCGCAGTATTTGTTATCGCGGCAGTTGTAGTGGGACGCGAAGCACAACGTTTAGACATGGTTGCGCCACGCGTGATTTACGACATTGATCAAGCTGCCGAGTATGTAGTGCGTGTGTTGCCAAGCAGTGCTCAAGCGCGACTCACAATGGAAGAAGTGCGCCAATTGTTGCTGGCTCATTTGTCATGGTTGAACGACAAAGGGCTCACACCACTTGATGTCACAGATCGTGTGCAGAATATTTCTGTTCCTGTCGTTGTTGATGAGAACAGCTTGACGGCGTACTTGTTGAAAGAAGCTACGCGGCGTGGCGTTGACCTTCTTGATGATGTTGATGTGGTGCATGTGACAGATGCTCACATGGCATATTTCGCAGCAATTGGTGCTGTTGGCCCGAAGGCAGATCAGATTTAGATCATCATGTTGAACTGCGACACCACGCGGGTGCCGAGTTCAGAATCACCAGTGATAGCGATGCCTGAACCGAGTTCTGCATGAGTTGCCCGACCTGTTGCTAGTTGCAGGAACACGTCTGAATCCATTGTGATGGTTACAAGAACACTCGGCGGAACTTCAGTTGACACTTGGGCCCTGCCTTCCACAACAGTGGTTGCCACGGTGCGCTTTACGGCTCCGGTAATTGCAACAACGACTGTGCCGCCTTCTGGTGTTTGTGCGCGCTTGCCGACAACGATGGGAATGGTGCGAATCAGGCGATCAATGGTGTGTTCTGCTGATGGGCTGCCTTGATGGCCGGGAATTCCTACAGTACGACGCATGTCTTGTTCATGAATCCAGGAATCAAGAACACGAATATGCAGGAAGTCTGCAAGGGTTCCAGGACCTGTAGGGGTGAAGGACTCTTTTTCGAAATAGGCATCGTCGGCGTTACGCAACGTGTGAATGCGGGTAGTAATGAGGGCTTTCCATTCAGCTAGGACGGCAGCGCCGGTCATAGAGCGACGTGAATCAACATCGTTTTCGTTCGCTTCGCCAATGGGGTTTTTCGTGTGTGAAACATCTGCGGCCTTATGGGAAGACTTAGCGAGACCTTCGAGGCCAGATTCAGTGCCGACAAGGTGCGACAAATTGTCTTGCACGGTCCATGCTGGCAATTGTGAGGGAGTTTTCCATTGTGCTTCTGTCAACTGTGAACAGAACTCGCTGATGGAGTTCCATGTTTCTTCAAGTTTGTTAATGGTGTCTGTTGGGATCATGTCAGTGTCCTTTAGTAATCAACGTGCTGGGTTTTGAACAGAGCGCCACTGACGGCCCTCGAGGTATGGAGAAAAGATGCTGCCGATCATTGCCATGTCTGCGTCAGTCTTTGGAGTCTTCAATTCGAAAATACCAGGGAAGCGACTGTACGCAAGTGTGAGATCCCATAGTTCTTTTGCTTTGTCCGCTGTTGGTGCCGGAAGTACAACCGGGCCAAATACTGCGCGACCACCTGGCACGGTGATGATGGGAACTCCGAAAGCTGCAAGTTGTTCTGTTGCATATTTGTGGTCGTTCAGAACATCATCGTGCGTGGTTGGGTCTGCCAATGCCAGATCCCACGCTTCAGTGGGAAGTCCTGCTTCTTCCATGAGTTCCAGCGCGATCTCGCGGTCATAGAAGCGTCGAGCATTGACGTGCAGCGCTTCGCCACAGATTTTGTAGAACGTGCCACACCAATCATTGTTCTGCCTGCGCAACCATGCAGCAACGCGAAGGGGAGTCCAGCCATATGCGAAGTCGCGTTCGTATGGATGCTTCTTTCCTTCTTCGCGGTTGATTTCTTCCAAACTAAAGAAGCGCCACGTAATATCGAATCCGACTTGTTCTTGCACATCACGAATCCATATGGATGTCTGATATGCGTATGGGCACATGATGTCGAAGAAGAACTCGATGGATGTTGGCTGGTCGGTACTGCTCATACGTGAAACTTACCGCTATCTGGCGGACACGTTGCCATTGAGTCGCCACCCACTTGCCACCACCTGTAACCTCGTCTGTCTATGGAGATTGCCGAAAGCACCAGGTCACGCATCCTCAACGCAGCCATTGAAATGATGGAATCTGGCGGAGAATCTTCGGTGCGTTTGAGCGCAATCGCGGAGGGTTTGGGCATTAAAGAGCCTTCGATTTATCACCACTTTGCGAACAGAACAGAGCTGGTTAACGCCGCGTATATCGAGTGGTACTGGCAATGTCTCAAAACTGATATTCCTGTCGAAGCGATGATGGCATTGGTTGATTCGCGAGAGGATTACATCAGGGCGTTTCGCAAGTCCATGGAATGGAGCTATCAGCCAGAGCGCCATCATGCTCGAGCGATTCGCTTAAGCGTGCTAGGCGCAGCGCAACGGAATCCGGAATTGGCTGTTGTCATTAACGACATCAACAGAAAATTTCTGGCAACAATTGCTGATTCAGTGTTGGTCGCCCAACAAAAGGGTTGGCTCCGGACAGATCTAGATCCGATGGCAACTGCGTATTGGCTGCACGGCCAAATCATTGGGCGTGCTGTTGCAGAGATGGACCCCGGGCATATTGACCTAACGAAGTGGGACAAAGTTTCCTTTGATGCTGTGCTCGGGTTGATGCTTGCCCCTGAAAAGTAACTAACTAGCTCGCCGTTCCTTCACACAGGAGGCTGGGGTACTACCGTTATCGATATGGAAAGACCAGGCAAGTTTGAGCACACACGATTCCTCGGAGACAAACGCACACAATTGGTGTACGACCTTGATGAGTGGAGCGACAAAGACATTGTCGACACAATTGTTGCTGAAGGCGTAGGGCTCTGTTTCGGGCCTGACACATTGGCAGAAGCCCGTAACCGCGGATACACCCTCGCAACAGCTGGCGTAACACGTCGCCTTCGCAAGCCTCGCGCGTAAGTTCGCTTCAGATGTCAGATGCGACCAACGGAACTTTCCAATCTGGGTCGTTAGTTCTTAATCGTTACTTGGCAACGCCGACTGGTTATGCATCGTCATTGCCGGGCGTCATCTTGTGTCATGGTTTTCCGAGTGGGTCAGTTGATGCTCGACAATCTGGGGTCACGTTTTCACAACTGATGGATCGTGTGGCAAATGACTTGGGATGGGCTGCGCTCACGTTTACATTTCGTGGATGCGGCAACAGCGAAGGTGATTTTTCAATGCAGGGGTGGGTTGATGACTTGCGCGCTGCCATTGATCATTTAGAAGACGAAGTATCGCCCGATGGCGTGTGGCTCGTAGGTACAAATACTGGTGGTGCACTTGCATTATGTGTTGCAGCAGATGACCCGCGAGTGCGCGGATGTGCTTTACTAAGTGCTCGTGCAGATTTCGATGACTGGGCTGGCCAGCCACGACGTTTCTTTGAACATGCTCGCGAAATCGGAGCCATTCGTACGCCAGGGTTTCCTGCATCATTTGATGAATGGAGCCGGGAACTACGCCGGTTCCGCCCCGTTGATGCGGCACAACGTTTTGCACCACGACCATTGTTGGTAATGCATGGTGATGACGATGAAAGTGTGCCTGTTGCTGACTCGCGCATTTTGGCAGATGCACATGGCAGTGCAGAATTACGAATCATTGAAGGTGCAGGACATCGACTTCGTCACGACCCACGTGCCATTGCAGTGTTGCTCGGTTGGCTTGACCGTCAGCGCACGTTGTCAGCGTAATTTACGAATCGTGTCCCTGCGGATGCGACGTGTGCCATGCGTATGTAGAAGAAATGATGTCATCAAGACTGTGCGTTGGCGACCAACCAAACGTCTCATTGATACGACGAGGATCTGCGTAACACTCTGACGGATCACCAGCGCGACGACCAGCAATTTCGTACGGCACCTTTTTGCCTGTGACACGTTCAGTGGCGGCGATGATATCCATCACGCTTGTTCCGTAGCCAGTGCCCACATTGCATGTGATGCTGTCGCCACCTTTTGCCAGGTAATCAAGCGCAGCAACATGAGCGCGAGCAAGATCTTCGACATGTATGTAATCACGCACCCCGGTGCCATCTGGGGTGGGGAAGTCATTGCCAAACACAGTGAGCGCCGGTGCGAATCCAAGGACAGCCTTCATGACATGGGGGATGAGGTTCTGGGAAAAGCGCCAGTCTTCACCGAGGGTTGCATCTTGCGAGGCACCGGCTGCATTGAAGTAGCGCAAGCACACATTGCGCATTTCAGTTGTTTGCGAATACCAGCCAAGAGTTTTTTCAATCATCAGCTTTGTTTCGGCGTACACGCTTTCACAACTCAGAACATCGGTCTCACGAACGGGGACTGACTGCGGAGTGCCATAGACCGCTGCAGTAGAAGAAAAGACAACACGCGTGACGCCCGCCGTGTGCAGAGATTCGAAAAGTCTTTGTGAACCAGTGACGTTGTTGTTGAAGTACTTGCCAGGGTTCAACATGGACTCACCGACTGCTTTGTATGCAGCAAAGTGCACCACTTCATCAACCTGGTGTTCAGCCACGACTCGCGCAATGAGATCAGAATCTGCAATATCGCCCTGAATAAATGGGGCATCGCCGACCGCTTTGCGGTGACCGTTTTCGAGAGTGTCGAGAACTACAACGCCACGACCAGATGCACGAATGAGTCGTGTGGTGATGGATCCGATGTATCCGGCACCGCCGGTGATGAGCACGGTCATTGCAATGAGGCTACTTCAGGGGCCGTGATTGCTTGTCGCGATCAGCGGCCTTCTCGGCCTTTTTCCATGCCCGAACTGTCAACAAAGTTTCTGCTGAGGTGATGTCGGCAACAGTTCGAGGGTTTGAGTCGCTAAATACGCCTGCAGCTTTTTTCCAGTTGGCGGGAGTGAAGTCAAAACGTTTGCCGAGTAACGCAACAAAAATCTGAGCCTTCTCGGCACCGAAGCCTGGCAACTCACGAAGGCGTTCGAACAGCACATGACCATCATCAATGTCTGCCCACATGTTTTCGCCTTCGCCTTTGTATTTTTCAGCGAGCACTGCACACATTCCTTGAATGCGTTGCGCCATGGCTTTTGGAAACCGATGGATCGCAGGTTTTGTTAAACAGATAGCGAGAAACTCCGTTGGGTCCATTGCTGCAATTTTCCTTGCATCAAGATGACCGAGTCGTTGCTTCAATGTCCATGGTCCGTTGAAGGCCCATTCCATCGGAACTTGTTGGTCGAGCAGCATGCCGATTAGCAACGCGGTGCCGTTGGCGTTGAGAAATGCATCAGAGTCAGGATTTCCGGTGATGTACAAGGTGCCCACGTGCTTGTTCCTTTGATTTAGTCGCGAGTAAGAGAATGTACTGCGTCTGGGTCGATATGGAGGTCGATGATCGCCCGAGCGACAACTTCTTTTGTCACGCCATGCGATCCGATGAGGCTGGAGAGAACCGCAATAACAATGTGCGGGGCGTTTGTTTCAAAGTATTCACGCAGTGCCTCACGAGTATCGCTGCGGCCCATGCCGTCCGTTCCGAGTGATAAGAACCGGCGACTCGGCACGAACGTAGCTACTTGTTCGGAAACGATGCGCAGAAAATCAGTGACGGCAACGACTGGTGCCGCTGAAGCGCCAAGCAAGGTTTCGATATGTGAACGCCGCTTCTTTTCGGTTGGGTGAAGACGGTTCCATCGCTCCACTTCCATTCCGTCGTCTCGCAATGACTTGTACGACGTAGCTGACCACAGGTCGACATCAATGGAGTACTTGGTGCGAAGAATGGTCGCAGCTTCCGATGCTGCTGCAAACGCTGAACCAGAGAACAAAATTGATGCGTGCGCAGTGCCGGACGTTGATGGCGCCCATTGGTACAGACCATTAATGACATCGTGTGTAGATACGTGGCTCGGTTGTGCAGGCATTGGAATGTTTTCGTTATACAGCGTGATGTAATAAAAAATGTCTACCGGATTTTCTCCGTACATTTTTGTAATGCCGTGCTGAACGATTGCCGCTACTTCGAATGCAAATGCAGGGTCATACGCCTGGCATGCTGGTATTGCAGTTGCTAATAACAAACTGTGTCCGTCTTGATGTTGCAAGCCTTCACCATTGAGCGTTGTACGACCGGCTGTTGCTCCCATGAGGAAACCTCGCGCACGAGCATCTGCTGCTTGCCAAATGAGGTCACCAACACGTTGGAAGCCGAACATTGAATAGAACGTGTAGAACGGAACCATGGGCACTCCGCGGGCGGCGTAACTGGTGGCAGCGGCTATCCAGCTAGACATTGCGCCGGCTTCTGTGATTCCTTCTTCAAGAATTTGCCCTTGTGTGGACTCTGCATACGACAACAAGAGGTCATGATCAACTGGTTCGTATTTTTGACCTTGTGATGCGTAGATCTTTAGCTCGCGAAACATGGAATCCATGCCGAAGGTTCGTGCTTCGTCTGGGATTATCGGCACAACGCGACTGCCAAACGAATCATCACGGGCAAGATTTCGTAACAATCGGGTGAACGCCATGGTGGAACTAACCGATTGGTCACCAGAACCAAGTGTGAATTCTGTGAACACTTCTTCAGAGGGCAGGATGAGCGGTGTTTTGTTGCGAACAATGCGCTTTGGTAGCGAACCGCCGAGCGTGCGTCTACGTTCCATCATGTATTGATATTCAACTGAGTCAACGGGCGGGCGATAGTACGGAAGCACATCGCCTTCTAGTGCAGAGTCAGGAATCTCTTCTTGCAAGTGCAAACGATCACGCATGGCCCGCAATTGATCCGTATTGAGTTTCTTAATTTGATGCGTTGCGTTGCGGCCTTCAACTTGCGGCCCAAGAGTCCAACCCTTGATGGTCTTAGCCAAAATAACAGTGGGTTTGCCAGAGCCAAGGTTGTCGACAGCTGCTTGGTATGCAGCAAACAACTTGCGGTAGTCATGACCACCACGAGGCAGGTTCACCAATTCATCATCAGATAAGTGTGCAACTAACTGCAACAAGCGAGGGTCAGAGCCAAAGAAGTGCTCGCGAATGTATGCGCCGCCTTCAATGGAATAACGCTGAAATTCACCATCGACAGTGGAGTTCATCTTGTTGAGAAGTAATCCGTCAACGTCGGCCGCTAACAGTTCGTCCCACTTTGAACCCCACACCACTTTGATTACGTTCCACCCGGCACCGCGGAACACTGCTTCGAGTTCCTGAATTATTTTGCCGTTGCCACGCACAGGTCCATCAAGTCGCTGCAAGTTGCAGTTCACGACAAAGACAAGGTTGTCTAGTTTTTCTCGCGCTGCAAGTGAAATAGAACCAAGAGTTTCTGGTTCGTCTGTTTCACCATCACCAATGAACGCCCATACTCGGCTTGCTGAGGTGTCGTCGATGCCTCTGTTGTGTAAGTACCGATTAAAGCGAGCGTGGTACAACGCCGTGAGTGGGCCAAGCCCCATTGACACGGTGGGAAATTCCCAAAACTCTGGCATGAGTCGAGGATGTGGGTAACTGGAGAGACCTTTTCCGTCTCGTCCGATCTCGCGACGGAAATGATCAAGGTCGTCTTCGTCAAGGCGACGTTCAAGAAATGCACGAGCATAAATTCCGGGTGCAGCATGTCCTTGGAAATACACATGGTCACCAGCTGCGCCGTTGTCTTTGCCGTGAAAGAAATGATTGAAACCAATTTCGTACAAGCTTGCAGAACTTGCAAACGTCGATAGATGGCCACCAATGCCCTCTGCAGTGTGATTTGCTCGAGTCACCATGACTGCCGCGTTCCATCTGATGTATGCACGTATGCGACGCTCTAAGTGTTCATCCCCAGGGAACCACGGTTCATTGTCCGCAGTGATGCTGTTGACATATGGCGTTGACACGGTGGCAGGAAAATTGACATCAGTGTGTTGTGCACGCTCAAGAAGGCGCGCCAATAAATAACGGGCACGTTCAACACCGTGGCCATCGACAACAGAATCAAGAGAGTCGAGCCATTCCTGAGTCTCGCCCGGATCAGTATCGGGGAGCTGATGCATTGAGCCATCGAAGATCACAAGTGTCATTCTCCCATGATTTTTCGTAAAAGCCCGTCGTTACCCCGTCCCATGGTGAACAATCAGTGTCATGGAATTGTCCGACGACGTAATCGTTATTTATACAGATGGTGCGTGCTCGGGTAACCCAGGGCCAGGCGGCTGGGCATGGGCGGTAGCTCCCTCAGGGGACATCAACGACAGTGGCGCAGAAGCCAGGTCAACGAATCAACGGATGGAAATAATGGCCGCATATCAGGCTGTTATCCATTTTGAAGATGACCCGCGCGTCATTCGCATCGTTGCTGATTCCACGTATGTCGTGAAGTGTTTCAACGATGGCTGGTGGCGTGGCTGGCACAAACGTGGCTGGAAAAATTCTCAGCGTCAGCCTGTTGCGAACCGCGACTTGTGGGAGCCATTTATCGAACTGGTCATCAAACGTGGCCGAGTGGAATTTGAATGGGTCAAGGGTCATAGTGGCAATCGCATGAACGATTATGTCGATGCGCTTGCGGTGGCGCACACCCAGTTTTAGCCCGATTCGGCACTCCGCTAGGAAGTCGATGACCTGATTGCGTAGCCTGTGGGGATGGAACTTAAAGGCGTCAGCGCAATTGTCACAGGTGGAGCATCCGGTATCGGAGCAGCTTCTGTTCGTCTCCTCGCAAAAGGTGGAGCAAAGGTCGTCATCGCCGATCTTGATCGTCAGCAAGAGGTCGGCGAGGCCCTTGCTAAAGAAGTTGGCGGCGCATTTTGTGCTGTTGACGTCACCGTCACAGAGGACATCATCAACGCAGTGGAAATGGCTAAGTCCATGGGCCCACTTCGCGTCCTGGTGAACTCAGCAGGCATCGGTTGGGCGCAACGCACCATCGGTAAAGACGGCTCATACGATTCGGCTGCCAATATCGAGGCTTTCAAGAAAGTCATCGCGATCAACTTGGTCGGAACATTCGATGCAATTCGTATTGCAGCTACTGCAATGAGCCAAACAGAACCACTCGAAGATGGCGAGCGCGGCGCAATTGTCAATATCGCATCTGTTGCAGCATTCGATGGCCAAATTGGTCAGAACGCGTACTCAGCGTCAAAGGGCGGAGTCGTCGGTATGACACTTCCTATTGCTCGTGACTTGTCAGCATCTGGTATTCGCGTGAACACCGTTGCTCCAGGACTTATTGACACACCGATCTACGGACAAGGTGATCAGAGCGAGGCTTTCAAGGCCCAACTACAAAAGGGTGTGTTGTTTCCTCAGAAGCTTGGTCGCCCAGATCAGTTGGCTTCAATGGTTCTTGAGTGCATCACGAACAGCTACATGAATGCTGAAACCATCAGAGTTGATGGTGGCATTCGTATGCCGCCTAAGTGAGCATCGTTTTTCATAACGACCCCTTTACGCCGTTTGATCGGCAACCGATAACTTTGCACGATTCCCCGAGCTCCGGCTCGGGGTTTCGTCGTTCTATAGCCATTCCTGATTCGTATTTGCCTGTGCCTGCCGATGCGGCGCGGTTACGCGTTGCTGCACGTCCATTAGGTCTTGATCAATGGGTCTCTGAACCTGACGATGATTGGTCGCCCACCATTGAGATGAAGCGCGCCCTGATTAATGACCGCCGAGATGAAGTTGTGGCGTGCCTTCCTGCTGCGGAAGCTGCATGCGAAGAAGTTGCGCGCGGGATAATGAATTCAATTGGGGTTGCACCTACAAGTGCACGTGGTGTTGATGCTCTTATCGAAGCGGCATTGTGTGTTGCTGATGATTTGTGCATCCTGATGCCTGATGCTGACGGAATGCCTCGACTTGTTGCGGCAGTGTTGTGTTCTCCGAATCGGTGGCGCCTTGCCGAAAAGATCGGTGGCACCATGGCGTCTATTCACGTGCCTGTTGCTCGGTACGACATAGATCTTGATTCGCCTGTGAATGCAGTGCTGACACGTTTGAACGTTGAAAAACCAATGTGGCGAACCAATTGGGGAATTAGCAATCATGCGTCGCTCTTTCAGCCTGATATTCCGCCACATACACCGGACATGGACATTGCCGACATGTGGTTCCGTACGGAATGGCAAACATTGCGTCGTTTGCCTGAGACAGGCGCAATTCTGTTCACAATTCG
>CAMDBY010000022.1 GCA_945889575.1 Bifidobacterium breve | reverse complement strand
CGCGACCCGAAGGCCATGGTGTTTTGTGGTTTGTACCCGATTGATGGTGACGACTTTGAAACGCTGCGCGAAAGTATCGAAAAACTGAAACTGAATGACGCGTCAATCACCTACGAGCCAGAGTCATCTGGTGCATTGGGGTTCGGGTTCCGCTGCGGTTTCCTCGGGCTCTTGCACATGGAGATCGTGAAAGAGCGCCTCGAACGCGAATTCAACTTGGCCCTTATAGCTACGGCTCCATCGGTTGCGTATCGCGTAACGCGTACAGATGGTGTGGTTGTTGATGTTGCGAATCCAGCTGATTTGCCGCCAATGCAAAACATCAGTTTTATTGAAGAGCCATTCTTCAAGGTGTCCATCATTACGCCGAAGGATTACACCGGAACATTGATGGACCTGTGTCAATCACGTCGCGGCGAAATGGTGAAGCTTGAATACCTGTCGCCTGAGCGAGTCGAACTGCATTATCTCATTCCACTTGCTGAAGTAGTTGTCGACTTCTTTGATCAGATGAAGAGCCGCACACAAGGGTATGCAAGTCTCGACTACGAACTCGATGGTTACCGCAAGAGTGACCTCGTGCTTGTCGACCTGCTGCTGAATGCAGTTCCGGCAGATGCGTTCAGCACAATCGTGCACCGCGACAAAGCTTTTGAATACGGCAGGCGCATGTGCGCCAAACTTCGTGAACTTATTCCCCGCCAAATGTTTGATGTGCCCATCCAGGCTGCAATCGGCGGCAAGGTTATTGCCCGTGAAACGGTGAAGGCAAAGCGCAAAGATGTGTTGGCGAAGTGTTATGGCGGCGACATTACGCGTAAGCGCAAATTGCTGGAAAAGCAAAAAGAAGGTAAGAAAAAGATGAAAGCCATTGGTCGGGTAGAAGTACCAGGCGACGTTTTCATTAGTGCGTTGAAATTAGACGACTGATGTCCCAGCAAGCGACAGACAGATCGTCGATGTTTCTTTCGCTCCGACATCGCAACCTTCGAATCTATTTCTTTGGCCTTTTGCTGTCGAATGTTGGCACGTGGCTGCAGTTCACTGCGATGTCTTTGTTGATTTATTCGATTAATAACAAAGCAACTGATGCCGGAATCAATACATTCGCTCAGTTCGTTCCCATGTTGGTGCTTGGTGCATGGGCTGGTGGCTTTGCAGATCGACACAATCGCCGTCGTGTGACCTTTTGGTGTCAATCATTACTTGGGGTTCAAGCTGTGGTTTTGGCAGTTGTCACATTCACAGGGCATGTGTCATTGCCGGTGATTTATCTCTTGTCGTTTGGAACGGGCATCGCGAGCGCAATCGATAATCCATCTCGTCGAGGCCTTGTCACTGAACTAGTGGAACCATCTGAAATTCCAAATGCGATGTCGCTGAACACCACAGTGATGACCGGATCTCGTATTTTTGGCCCAGCATTGGCCGCAGTACTTATTGGGCCTCTAGGCACGGCGTGGCTATTTGCTCTTAATGCAAGCTCGTACCTTTTTGTTCTCGGTTCGTTATTGATGATCGATAAGACAAAGATGTTGCCTGCTACGTCTGCGGCTCGCGGAGGAAAACCAGTCCGCGAAGGTTTGGCGTTTGTATGGCGTGACCCTATGTTGCGCCGAGCATTCATCGTGTTCACAGTGGTCAGTACGTTTGCGTTCAACTACAGCGTGGTGATGCCAAAGTTGAGTGACGTACGTTGGCACCAGGCGAGCGGCTACCCAATTCTTTTGACGTGCGTCAGTATTGGCAGTGTCTTTGGTGCATTAGGCACAGCACGGTTTACACGCATAACAATGCGCTGGTACGCAACACTCGTCACAATTAATGGTGTCTCGTGTATCGCAATTGCGTGGGCTCCGAACTTCCTTGTGGCGTGTCTGTTATGCCTTCCTCTTGGCTTTGGTGGTACTGGCCTTGTTGCATCAATGAATGGACTGAGTCAACAGAACACCGCACCAGAGATGCGCAGTCGCATGTTGGCGTTAGTTGCTGTGGCCTTTCTTGGCTCGACGCCCATCGGTGGCCCAATCACTGGCTGGATTGGCGACAACATTGGTATTGAGTGGTCAATTGCTTATGGAGGAATTTTGACTTTATTGTTTGTCCCAATGTTGTGGAAGGACCGATGAACACGTCTATCTGGTGGATTCGTCGCGATATGCGAGTGTCCGATAACAAGGCGTTGCAGTCAGCCGCGATTGACGGCGACGTCGTGCCGCTGTTTGTGGTGGACCCTCGTTTTGAAAAAGCAGGGTTAGCGCGGCGTGCGTTTATGTTCCAAACACTTCGTGCGCTTGATGCTGCGACAGGTGGAAAATTAGTTCTGCGCTACGGAGACCCTGTTGTTGAAGTTGCACAGATGGCAAAAGAAGTTGGCGCGCGCAGCGTTCATGTGGCATCAGACTTCGCTCCGTACGGCCAAGCACGTGATCAGCGTGTTCGTGAAGCACTGAAACAGGTTGATGCAGTCTTGGTGGAATCTGATTCGCCGTATTGCGTAAACCCTGGCACGGTGTTGAAGGACGACGGCACTCCACTGAAAGTGTTCACGCCCTTTTATCGACGCTGGTCGTTAGTTGACTTCACTAGTGCAGTGGAAAGCTCTGTCTCGTATGGCGATGCAGTGAGTCATTGTCAGGGGTATCCCAATATTGATTCATCCGCTTTGGAATTGCCAGATGCCGGTGAAGAAGCGGCATGGCGCCGGTGGGACGAGTGGTCTCCACGACTTGAGGCATATCAAGATGATCGCAATAACCCCGGTGTCGACGGAACGTCCATGATGTCGCCGTACCTTCGTTTCGGTGTCGTGCATCCGCGTCAGTTGATCGCTCGATTGAATGGAACGTCGGGTGCAGATCATTACCGTCGAGAACTTGCATGGCGTGAGTTCTACGCCGATGTTCTGTTTCATCAGCCACGCACCATGTGGGAAAACCTTCAAGAGAAGATGAACGTGTTGCCACGAGACACCGATGCTGCAGCTCACGCGCGCTTTGCAAAGTTCTGCGCTGCGCAAACTGGCTATCCCATTGTTGATGCAGGCATTCGTCAGATGCTGGCTACCGGAATAATGCATAACCGAGTACGAATGATTGTGGCGAGCTTCTTAGTGAAAGACCTGCATCTTCCATGGCAATGGGGTGCTCGCTTTTTCATGCAGCATCTTGTTGACGGCGACATTGCGTCAAATAATCACGGGTGGCAGTGGACTGCCGGAACTGGCACTGATGCCGCCCCTTTCTTTCGTGTGTTTAATCCAACGTCGCAAAGCGCAAAGTTTGATCCAACAGGTACATACCTTCGACGTTGGATTCCAGAACTCGCAGACCTTGACAATGCGTCAATTCATGAACCATCAACACTGGGCCTCCTGGCACCATCTGGGTATCCAGAACCCATGGTTGACCATGCTGCGGAGCGAATAGAAGCCTTAGCGCGTTACAAATCGGTCAGCGGAAAGTAAATTTGTAGCACCATGCTCGACGAACGCAAAACCGCCATCCTTCGGGCCGTCGTCCAGGAATACGTAGCAACTGGTCAACCGGTTGGGTCAACTCATATTGCTCAGAAGTCATCGGTCATGGTTTCGTCTGCCACAGTGCGCAACGAAATGGTTGTGCTTGAGCAAGAGGGCTACTTGGCTCAGCCCCATACTTCTGCCGGTCGCATCCCCACCGATAAGGGATATCGGCATTTCGTTGACTCGATCTCAACAGCCGGAGTGTTGGCATCAGAAGACGCAACCCAAGTTGGTGATTTCTTTAAGGCCACACATGGTCGGTTGGAAGATTTGTTGCGTCATACCACCACGCTTCTTGCTGACATCACTCACCAAACAGCAGTGATTGTAGGGCCCGAAGCCGATACCACCATTGTGCGTGCTGTCCATATCAGTCGTGTCACTACGCGTACTGCAACTGTGGTTGTTGTGTTGTCGAATCACAATGTGGAAAACGACACTATTCAAATGTCAGAAGACATCACCGACCAACACATTTCAGATGCTGTTTCTCATTTGTCACGAACTCTTGTCGGTCATTCATTAGGGGACGTCACAACGGTGTCATCTACAAATGATGCTCATGTTGATGCAGTCTGTTTTGCAACAATCAATGCTTTGTCACGACACCGAAATGAAGCACCAGTGTTCGTAGGTGGAGCATCGTCAATGGCTAATGCATTTGATGCGGTAGACGTTGTGCGTGATGTGTTGTCCACTATTGAGCAACAGTTCGTAGTGGTGACGCTGTTGCAAGACATGCTCGATAGGGGACTTTCTGTTGCAATTGGTGCCGAGCATGGTGTTGAACCACTTGTGTCGTGTTCTGTCGTGGTGTCTCCCGTGTTTGCTGACGGCGAAGTCATCGGTACCGTAGGGGTCCTTGGTCCTACCCGTATGAATTACCCGCAAGCACTGACAACGGTCGAAGTAGTGAGCGCCCAGTTGGGCCGCCATATTGCAGAAGGAACGCTATGAGCGCCGATTTTTACCAACTGTTAGAAGTAGGACGCACAGCAGGTGCTGATGAAATTAAGCGTGCATACCGCAAACGCGCCCGTGAACTACATCCCGATGCAAACCCGAACGACCCGGAAGCAGAAGACTTATTCAAACAAGTCAGTCATGCATATGAAGTGTTGTCGGATCCTGAAACTCGTAGCCGATACGACCGCTTCGGTGACGCTGGTATTTCTGGTGCTGGTTCAGGCGGTGGGTCAGACCCATTCGGCGGTGGCGGAGGTTTTGGCGACATCTTTGAAGCCTTCTTCGGCGGAGGTGGCGGGCGCCATCAAGCAGGTCCACCGCGTGGACAAGACCTTGAAGTCACTGCTCGCGTAGATCTCATGGCAGTCATGTTCGGTACGCAAGTCACGGTTGATGTGAACACAGCAATTGCGTGCACTGACTGTTCAGGTTCAGGCGCAGGGTCTGGCACTCAACCCGTCACGTGTACAGAATGCGGCGGAGCAGGCCAAGTACGTCGTGTTCGCCAAAGCATGCTTGGCCAAATGGTCACGACAGGCGCGTGTGGCCGTTGTGGTGGCATGGGCACTGTTGTCGTTACCCCGTGTTCAAAGTGTTCAGGCGAAGGCCGCACATCGTCTCGTGAGTCATACACGGTTGATGTTCCTGGCGGAATCAACTCTGGGCAAACAATGAGACTTACTGGTCGCGGTGCTGCTGGGCCTCGTGGGGGAGACGCTGGCGATTTGTATGTGCATGTCGCTGTTGCGCAACATCCACGATTCGCTCGCGAAGAAGATGACCTCATTTGTGCTCTTCCATTGACGGTGTCGCAGGCAGCTCTTGGCGTGCACCAAGTTCTAGAGGCTCTCGACGGTGATCTTGACCTCGTCGTTCCGGCTGGTACTCAACATGGTCATGAGTTCGTTGCAAAGGGTCGTGGTGTCACACATTTGAATGGCCGCGGACGTGGTCATCTTCGCGTTCGAGTATCTGTTGTTGTTCCATCACAACTCAACGACGAACAAGAGTCCTTGTACAGGCGCCTGGCCGAGATTTCAGGCGACGAAGTGGCATCAGCCGACAAGGGCATCTTTTCGCGCATCAAATCCGCATTTTCATAGAAAGTAGCGACGGTCGCACACTTGTGGCGGTGTATGCACCACACTGGGTGGTGATATGGCTTCTTATACCGATGACGAACTGCTGGAAGATTCTCCCTTTACCCGACTAGTCGGAGAACGTTTGCGCCGTATACGGCAACAGAAACAGTGGTCATTGTCCGATGTTGAGGACAAGAGTGACAGTGAGTTCAAGGCCTCAGTGCTGGGTGCGTATGAACGCGGAGAGCGAGCAATATCGGTTCCGCGGCTCGAGCGCCTTGCCCGCTTCTATGGCATCACGATTGACCAATTGCTGCCGCGCGATACACAACGAATTGATGATGGAGGCGCGAACGACGGAGCTCCACGCAAATTGCGCATCGACGTTGCGCGACTATCAACGATGGGCGGAACTCAATTTGAAATGCTCGAACGTTTCTTGCGCATGATTCAAGTGCAACGCCAGGACTTCAATGGCAAGGTCATCACTGTTCGTGCGCATGACACCCGCGCAATTGCCGTCATGCTTGACGTTCCCGTAGATCAAGTGGGAGACAAGCTCTCTGAACTTGGTCTCTTGTTCGTGCCACCGGCCGCATAGGAATTCATGATGTCTGAGTTCGGGGTCTACGTTCATATCCCGTTCTGTCGTCACCGCTGTGACTACTGCGCATTTGCAACATGGACTGACCGTGACCATCTCATGGTCGCGTACGTTGACGCAGTCATTGCTGATATCGCACGAGCCGTAGAAAAGGGAATGCCCGTAGCAGACACCGTGTTTTTCGGCGGCGGCACTCCCACGCGTCTTGCGCCTGAACTACTTGCTGCAATAATTACTGCAATTCCGGTTACCTCGAACGCAGAGATCACAATCGAATGCAACCCAGATGACGTGACTCTCAAAATGATGAAGATCTACGCGGCTGCTGGGGTTAACCGCATCAGTATGGGTGTGCAATCAATGGTTGATCACGTTTTGCAGTCATTGGGCCGAACGCATGACCCTGCAAATGTTGTCAAAGCAATTGCTGCTGCTCGTGAATGTGGAATCACCTCGATCAACTTGGATTTGATTTACGGAGTCCACGGGGAATCTGTCGACGACTGGCGCACCACAGTTGAACAAACTATTGCATTGCAACCAACTCACATTTCGGCGTATGGGTTGACGGTGGAAGCAGGTACGCCTCTAGCGGAGGATCCGAGTCGTCATCCAGACGATGATGATCAAGCTGACAAATATGTTCTTGCTGATGATTTGTTTTCAGCAGCAGGTCTCATGAATTACGAAATCAGCAACTGGGCACTTGCCGGTCACGAGTGTCGTCATAACCAGGTCTATTGGTCGCAGGGTAATTACACAGGGTTCGGTTGTGCCGCGCACTCGCATCTAGATGGCAGGCGATGGTGGAATGTTCGTACCCCTGATCGGTACATCGATTGCGTTGCTAAGAACGAAACCGTTGAAGCGTCAGACGAAGTCTTGGATGCACCAACTCGGGCCAGAGAAGCCTTGGAATTGTCACTGCGCACACGTGATGGGGTTCCGCTCGGAACGCTTGATGTTGAAGCCCTAGAAGGCTTGGTGGAAGTGGTGGGTGAGCGCATTGTCCTTACGCGCCGTGGCCGTTTATTGGGAAACGAAGTGAGTCTGCGCCTGACCCCCTGATAAAGTGGTCATACCTTTTGAGGGCGTGTAGCTCAGTTGGTAGAGCACCACCATGACATGGTGGGGGTCCCGGGTTCGAGCCCCGTCGCGCCCACTAGATGTATTTACTCATGTCATTCGTACTGCGTATTAACGAATTGAGTCGCTTGTAATGGAAATCTTGCTGGCACTCTGTGCTGCTGCCGTATACGGCGTTGCTGATTATTCAGGTGGCCGGGCCAGTCGCACTGTTTCCCCAATCGTTGTCACAGCAATTGGCCAAGGATGCGGACTTCTTTTTCTCATCGTCATTGTTCTTGCTTCGGGCGTGCCGACGCCTCCAGCGACAGATTGGTTCTGGGGCGGTGTTGGTGGCATTGCGGGCGCGAGTGGACTTCTTGCCTTCTACAAAGCAATGGGAAGCGGATTCATGGCCGTGGTTGCACCGGTGTCAGCTCTCACTGCAACAGCGGTACCCGTCATCGTTGGGCTGTCGTTAGGGGAGCGCCCGAGTGTTTTGTCGTTGTGCGGAATTCCCGTAGCACTCGTTGCAATCGCATTAATCAGCGACATTCTCGGACCCAATCATCGAAGAGCTCCCCGCAAAATTTTTGTCATGGCATTTGGTGCCGGAAGTGTGTTCGGTTCGCTGTTTGTGATTCTGGGTCATACAAGTGACAACTCGGGACTGTGGCCGGTTCTCGCAATGCGCGTTACGTCAGTGCCGTTTATGTTCATGGTGATGTACTTCACAAAAAACAAACCATCAGCTGCGCGGCCTCAATTGAAGTTTGTTGCCGGCTCGGGAATTCTTGATACCGCCGCTAACGCCATTTACTTATTGGCAGTGCGACATGGACTGATGTCGATCGTGGCAACGATTAACTCGTTTTATCCGGCAAGTACGTTGTTGCTTGCTGTTGGCTTAGACAAAGAAAAGATTCACCGACCTCAAGTCGTAGGGCTTGTGTTGGCTGGTGTTGCGTTGGTCATGATTACGGTGTCGTAATCACTTTTCGCCTAATGCGGCCTTAATAATTTTCTCAGATTCGCGGGAAGCGCCTTTGAAAATTCCCTTTGACATCAAAGATGCTTCACTCTTGCGACGCGCGTCGTACACATCAGCGCGCATGTGGTGAATTTCTGGGTCGTCTGGTGCAGCCCACCCAGCAAAATCAGCGAGATGGCATGCAAGTCGAAGGTCTCCTGCTGCTGCAAGTTCTACGGCGCGACGCATAAGAACATCTGCACCTCCTGAGAGTGATGCAAGTTCGACGGCAAGAACTTCGTCAGGTGCTGGCTTAAGGCGCGACGGCGCACCATCCCACCATCCACCGAACAAACGCCAAATGTTTCGTACAACAAATTCTGGTTCGTCATAGAGCGGACGAAGATACGGCTTACGAAGAGTGGCTTCAGGTACGCGCACTGTGTGGATGATGGTGTTCAGAGTCTCGCCAGCGTTCATCATGGTCACAACGTCGCGAACGAGGTTCTCTAATGCAGTTGCGATTTCATCAAGCACTCGCGTAATACGTTCTTTCCCAGCAATAGGTAATCCGTGTGCTGGCAGCAGTAGTTCAGGACCCTTTGCGATCATGGCGCGCAATGCAGCAGCCCATTCAATCGGCCAGCGCTGGACCTTTTGGGGGTTACCGGCATTCGGGAAATTCCAGATAACGAAGTCGCCAGATGCGATCCACTTCTTTTCAGGAAACCATGACCACAAGTGGTCGTCTGTTTCGCCACGGGCATGATGGAATTCAACGGTCTCGTTACCGAACTTCATTGTGGTGAAATCGCTCAGACTGTCGGTGAGTTCCAAAGTGTCGACGGGAATGAAATCAGAAAGTTTGCGTCCACCAGCTGGCGGGCGTAAATCGTTCAGTGCATTTGCTAGATCGCCCCGAATGCCACCAAATTGGCGCGCATTGATGGCAACGTTCCAATCATTGGTGTCGCGGTATCGCTGAAAGCGCCGAGTGACATTTTCATGACCGATAACACGAGGGGCGCGAAAACCATCTGCTGCCATGCGTGCAGCGAATGGTCCACTGCCACCAACATGATCAGAATGGCCGTGCGTATAGACAATTGCTTCAATAGGTTGCGCGCGCCATTGCTGCATCGCGTTGACGACTACTTCACCAGTATTGGCATGACTTGCATCGAAGCACACAAGCCCATCACCTGAGTCCCACACGACGCTATGGCTGAACGATTCGACCATCGCGAGGTTTTCTGCTATCTCAGATAGTTGATTATTGGTGCGATTGACGGGGCCATCTGCGATGCCTGAGTCAACAATGCGGGTACTGAGAGCGAGTAAATCAGCCATTGCTACATCTTAGGTAAACCGAGAAAGCGCTCTCCCAAAATGTTGCGCATCACGTTCGATGTACCGCCCATGATGGTGTAACCGGGGCTGTACGCAAGCCCTTTTGCCGCTTCATCCCAGATCATTGCATTAGCACCCATAGCGCGTGACACGAATTCATCAACACGTTGCTGATGTTCTGTGCAGAAGCATTTAGTTGCAGCAGAGAAGCCTGCAGGTGCTTGTTTCAAAGTTTCGCGAATCACCAAGATACGACCGATGCGGTATCCAATTTCGAGCGCAGCGATTTCCTGGCGAACAGTGCGATTCGTGGTGTCAACCATTGCGCATGCTTCGCTGAAGAGAAAGTAGTTCGAGACGAGTCGGTCGATGCCGCCACGCTCATGTTCCAGTTGGCGCATGGTCTGAGAAAATGCAGCGCCTTGTTTTCCAACAAGGTTTCCCTTTGGTACGCGAACATCGGTATAAAACACTTCACAGAAATGACGGTTCGTTGTCATGTCTGTAATGGGACGCACTTCAATACCTGGTGTATTCATTGGCACAATAATTTCGCTGATGCCTGCGTGTGGAGGCCCATCGTTGCTTGTACGGCAAATTAGGTAGCAATAATCAGCATCGGCACCAAAACTGGTCCAGATTTTCTGGCCGTTGATTACCCATTCATCGCCATCGTCTTCGGCATATGTTTTTAATGAAGCGAGGTCGCTTCCGGCATTGGGTTCGCTCATGCCAATGCACCACGTTGTCTCGCCAGCCAAGATGCCTGGCAGAAATTCTTTTTGTTGCTCGGGAGTTCCGTACTGAATGAGCGCCGGACCCATTTGACGGTCACCAAACCAACTGGCTGCAATTGGTGCGCCTGCCTTGATCATCTCTTCGCCCACGATGAGACGCTCTATAGGTGGTCGTCCACCGCCTCCGAACTCAGTTGGCCAGATCAGACCGATCCAGCCATGCGACGAAAGCTCGCGCGAGAACTCTTTTGAGTATCCGTTCATCCACGAAGCGGTATCGCGTCCGTATCGGGCTACGCCATCTGCTGCAACGGCTGCCGCCTTCTCGCGCAGGGCAATGTGTTCAGGGCTCCACTCAAAATCCATTACTGAAGATGGTAGGGCGCAGACTTGCGCGAAACGCTATTGTGTACAAGTCTGATACAAGTGAGATTCGGCACATCGCCGACACAAAGAATGAGGTATTCCCGTGGCAAAGATCAAGGTTGAAAATACAGTCGTCGAACTCGATGGCGATGAAATGACGCGCATCATCTGGCAGTTCATCAAGGACCGCCTCATTGTGCCGTACCTCGATATCAATCTTGAGTACTACGACCTCGGCATGGAGCACCGCGATGCAACAGACGACCAGGTCACTATCGATTCAGCCAACGCAATCCTGAAGCATGGCGTAGGTGTGAAGTGCGCCACCATCACTCCAGACGAACAACGTGTTGAAGAGTTTGGTCTGAAGAAAATGTGGAAGTCGCCGAACGGCACCATTCGTAACATTCTCGGCGGCGTGGTTTTCCGCGAGCCAATCATTTGTTCAAACATTCCTCGCCTCGTTCCCGGCTGGACCAAGCCCATCGTTATTGGTCGTCATGCACATGGTGACCAATACAAAGCAACAGACTTCAAAGTTCCTGGTGCAGGAACAGTCACTATGACATACACACCTGAAGACGGCAGCGAGCCAATGCAGTTCGAAGTGGCAAAGTTCGGCAAAGACGGTGGCGTCACCATGGGTATGTACAACTTCAATGACAGCATCCGCGATTTCGCTCGTGCGTCTCTTCGTTACGGATTGTCACGTAATTACCCCGTGTACATGAGCACCAAGAACACAATCTTGAAGGCCTATGACGGTCAGTTCAAAGATTTGTTTGAAGAAGTATTTGTAACTGAATTCAAAGCAGATTTCGATAAAGCAGGTCTTACATACGAGCACCGCCTCATTGACGACATGGTCGCATGTGCAATGAAGTGGGAAGGTGGATACCTCTGGGCATGTAAGAACTACGACGGTGACGTGCAATCAGACACCGTGGCGCAAGGTTTCGGTTCACTTGGTCTTATGACATCAGTCTTGATGACTCCAGATGGTCGCACCGTTGAAGCAGAAGCAGCTCACGGCACAGTGACTCGTCATTATCGCGAGCACCAAAAAGGTAATAAGACTTCAACGAACCCTGTTGCGTCAATTTACGCATGGACCGGTGGTCTTAAGCATCGCGGCAAGCTAGACAACAATCAGAAATTGCTTGAATTTGCTGAACTTCTCGAGCGTGTGTGCGTGGAAACAATTGAAGCTGGCGAAATGACAAAGGATCTTTCCATTCTCATTTCAAAAGATGCCCCATGGTTGACAACAGAAGACTTCCTCGCAGCACTTGATCGTCGCCTTCAAGCAAAGATGGCCTAAATCATGCGTGCTGTAGTCCTGCGTGAACACGGAGGGCCAGACGTTCTCCAATTCGAAGATGTTGCTTCTCCAGTTATTGGCGAACAAGACATCTTGGTCGCAGTCGCGGCTACTGCGCTGAATCGCGCAGACCTGTTGCAGCGCATGGGCTTTTACCCGAACCCATTTCCTAGTGGACCTGAGATTCCTGGTCTCGAATTTGCCGGCACGGTTGCGGCAATTGGCGACAAAGTCACTGCGTGGTCAATTGGTGATCGCGTCATGGGTATTACTAGCGGTGGTGCATATGCAGAGCAACTTGCCATACACGAGCGCCAAGCAATGGCGGTGCCCTCTGGTATGTCGTTGCATGATGCTGCGGGAATTCCCGAAGTATTTATCACGGCGTGGGATGCGCTTGTCGTACAAGGTGGGCTCACCTCGGGTCGCTGGGCAATGGTGCACGCAGGTGCATCTGGTGTGGGTACTGCTGCAATTCAAATTTGCAAAGCTATTGGTGCACGCATTGTTGTCACCTGTTCGGGTGGAAAAGTAGAAGCATGTCGTTCGCTCGGTGCTGATGTCGTAGTTGATTACGGAACACAAGACTTTGTCGCTGAAGTTGCAACTGCAACTGCAGGCAAGGGCGTCGATGTCATCCTTGATGTCATCGGTGGCGATTACGTGGAACGAAATGTTGCTTCGCTTGCAGTGAAGGGCCACATCATTCAAGTGGGCGTTATGGCTGGCAAGCCTGTGCCGTTCAATGTTGGTTTGTTGCTTGGCAAGCGTGCATCAATCACAGGCACTGTGTTGCGGGCTCGACCTCTGGAAGAAAAGATTGCAATTAGTCAGCGATTTGCCGCTGAAATGTTGCCGTTGTTTTCAACGGGCCAGTTAAAGCCAGTGATTGACTCAACGTATGCATTTGCCGACATAGCGTCGGCTCATGGGTACATGGCCACCAATGGCAATGTCGGCAAAATTGTTATTACCGTCGCCTGACGGATTTTTTAGCGCTTCGCAGCAGGGATGTATGGGCGCTCGTCTGAGCCGGTGTACCACTGGCGAGGACGGCTGATCTTTTGTTCTTTGTCGTTGAGAAGCTCTTGCATATGTGTGAGCCAGCCAACGGTGCGGGGAATGGCGAACAATACGGTGAACATGTCAACAGGGAAACCAAGAGCTTGATAAATCAGGCCTGAGTAGAAGTCAACGTTCGGGTACAGCTTGCGCTTGATGAAGTACTCATCGTTCAACGCCACTTTCTCAAGTTCAAGCGCAATGTCAAGAAGCGGGTTCTTGCCAGTGACTTCGAAGACGTCGTATGCAGCCTTCTTGATGATGGTGGCACGAGGGTCAAAGTTCTTGTAGACGCGATGTCCAAAACCCATCAGCTTGCCTTCGCCAGCCTTAACGCTTTCGACGAATGCGGGAACATTCTTGATGTCACCTATTTCGGTGAGCATGCGAACAACTGCCTCATTGGCGCCACCATGAAGTGGGCCGTACAACGCTGCAGCTGCGGCAGCAGTGGCTGTGTACGGGTCTGAGTTAGCAGAACTGACAACGCGCATTGCTGTGGTGCCGCAGTTCTGTTCGTGATCTGCATGAAGAATGAAGAGCACGTCCATTGCATGAGCAAGTACTGGGTTGACTTTGTAGTCATCGCCGATCTTGAACATCATGTTCAGGAAGTTTTCGCCGTATGACAGGGCATTGTCTGGGGACACGAAGGGGAGACCTTGACTAAAGCGGTAACACATTGCTGCAATGGTTGGTACTTTTGCGACCAGCCGAAGAACTTGCTTCTCGAATGAATCTATATCGAAGATGTCCTTCGCGTCGTCATAGAAAGTTCCGAGTGCTGCCGTTGCAGAAATGAACATACCCATTGGGTGGGCGTCGTAATGGAATCCGTCAACAAAACGCTTACGCATGTTTTCGTGAATCATGGTGTGATGAGTGACATCAAGTTCCCATTTTTCAAGTTCTTGCGTTGTTGGTAATTCACCCTTGAGAAGGAGATAGGCGACTTCAAGAAATGTTGAATTCTCGGCAAGCTGCTCGATCGGGATACCACGGTAGCGAAGAATGCCCGCGTCGCC
>CAMDBY010000021.1 GCA_945889575.1 Bifidobacterium breve | reverse complement strand
TTGAAAGAGACACGTTTGACATACTGCTCGCGACTCATGGCATTGGACCATCGATGGCTATGGCAATTCTGTCGACGTATTCGCCGACCGCGCTTGTCACAGTTGTGGCATCGGGAGATTTAGCTGCACTCACAATTGTTCCAGGTGTCGGTAAGAAAACTGCAGAGCGCCTCATGGTTGAGTTGAAATCACGACTACACCTAGACGGCCTTAGTTCTTCTGGTTCAATTGATTCTGTGCAATCCAGTGCTGCAGATGTTCGTGATGCATTGACAGCGCTCGGCTACGGCACTGAAGAAATTCGCGACACAATGCGATTGCTGGTGTCGGCATCTGATTCAGAAACCATGTTGCGTGATGCACTTGCTTTGTTAGGAGCCCGTCGTGCGGGATGAATTTCTTGAACCGATTCTCGCGTCTGATCGCGAAGTAGCAGACGAAGTTGGTTTACGTCCCCGCTTGCTTGATGATTTCGTCGGACAACGTGAACTGAAGGAGCATCTCGACATCGTGCTCGGAGCTGCCAAACAGCGAGGTCAAGCCGCAGACCATATTTTGTTGGCTGGGCCTCCAGGTCTCGGCAAAACCACAATGGCGTGCATCGTTGCGGCCGAAATGGGAGTCGCGCTTCACATCACTAGTGGTCCCGCGTTAGAGCGAGCCGGAGATCTTGCAGCAATTCTCACCAAACTCGGCGAAGGTGATGTGTTGTTCATCGATGAAATTCATCGTCTTTCGCGGCCCGTTGAGGAAATCTTGTATCCCGCCATGGAAGACTTTCAGATCGACATCGTTGTCGGTAAGGGGCCAGCAGCATCATCTATCAGACTCACATTGCCCAGGTTCACCCTGATCGGAGCGACAACACGAACAGGCATGATCACTGGCCCGTTGCGCGACCGATTCGGACTTGTTGCGCGTCTTGATTATTACGATGCTGTCGAACTTGACGCAATTGTTCAGCGCACGTCGCGAATTCTCGATGTTCCACTCACAGACGATGCGTCTTTGCATATTGCGCGCCGCAGTAGAGGTACTCCTCGTATTGCAAACAGATTGTTGCGTCGCGTGCGCGACTTTGCTGAAGTTCGCGGAGATGGCACAATCAACGCCGCAACTGCCCTCGAGGCACTTCGTGTTTTCGGAGTAGACGAGCTCGGACTTGACAAAGTAGACCGAGCAATCTTGCGAAGCTTGTGCGAACAATTTGATGGCGGGCCTGTGGGGCTCACCACACTTGCTATAGCTGTTGGTGAGCAACCTGAAACCGTTGAGGACGTGTATGAGCCATTTCTCATTCAGCAGGGGCTTATTGCTCGCACCCCTCGTGGCCGAGTAGCCATGGATGCTGCCCGTTCACACCTTGCAAACCCGTAGCCTCGGTGCGTGCATCTTTCTGACATTGACTATGAGCTTCCTGAAAAGCTCATCGCTCAACACCCTGTAGAACCGCGAGACTCTGCGCGACTCTTGGTGGCTACTAGCCCCGATCATGTTGAACATAAATACATGACTGACTTTGTCGACATGCTTGAGCGTGGCGATGTAATGGTCGTTAATGACACACGAGTGTTACCAGCACGGCTGTCTCTTCACCGCAAAACCGGTGGGGCAGCAGAAGTGTTGCTGTTAGAGCAACGCTCGTCGGACTTTCGTTTATGGGAAGCATTGGTAAAACCGGCGAGCAAACTCAAACCAGACGAGGTTCTTGAATACTTTGGAAAGCGCGTCGTGCGTGTTGGACCCCGTACTGAAGCCGGTGACACATTCGTGGTTGAGATTCTTGATGAGAACCCCATGGAACTTTTGCAACGCATCGGGTCAATGCCTATACCTCCGTATATCCGCAATTCCCTAACTGATCTCGAGCGGTATCAAACGATCTATGCGAAACGAACGGCAAGTGCTGCTGCGCCTACGGCAGGCCTGCATTTCACATCTGAACTGATGGCAAAGATTGTTGCAAAAGGCGTCACGGTCGAGACAGTGGAGTTGGTAGTGGGTCTTGACACATTCAAGCCAATCTCTGCCGATAACCCGCTTGACCATCTCATTCACTCTGAGTTTTACTCAGTTGACCAGAGAGTCATGGAAGCATGTCGCGAAGCTAAGCGAGTAATTGCCATAGGTACTACAGCCACGCGCGCACTGGAATCAGTTGCTGCGTCAGGTCAGTTGTCGGGTCGTACGTCGTTGTTCATCACGCCTGGTTTTCAGTGGCAAGTTGTTGACATGATGCTGACGAATTTTCATTTACCAAAAACGTCACTGTTGTTAATGATTGAGTCATTCATTGGTCCAAGATGGCGTGACATTTATGCTGAAGCTATTTCTCAGCAATACAGGTTTCTGTCATTCGGCGATGCAATGCTCTTGGCACGTTCGTAAAGGCTAATTACATGTTACCCGTACAACTTGATATTGATTCACGAGACGGTGCTGCGCGTTCGTCAACAGCAACTACTCATCGCGGAACATATGAGACCCCATGCTTCATGCCTGTTGGTACCCGCGGGGCTGTGAAGTATCTCAGCGCGCGTGACTATGCAGATATCGGTGCTCGCATTGTTCTTGGTAACACGTATCACTTGATGTTGCGACCAGGGGCTGATGTCGTGGAGAAATTTGGTGGCCTTGGTTCCTTTAGTGGTTGGGATGGTCTCACGCTTACGGACTCAGGCGGGTTCCAAGTGTTTTCCCTCGACCCAAAAGTTGATGACGATGGAGTGACATTCAAGTCAACCTACGACGGTTCGTACCATCGCTTCACGCCTGAGATTGCGGTGCAGACTCAAGAAAAGATTGGCGCAGACATTCAGATGGTTCTCGATGTATGCACGTCGTTACCTGCTGAACCTGATGTTGTGCGCCTAGCTCTTGAACGAACACATGCATGGGCCTTGCGAGCAAGGGCAGCACACACTCGGTCTGATCAATCTTTGTTTGGCATCGTTCAAGGTGGAACCAATGCTGCGATGCGAGCAGAAAGCGCACGACGCACGGTGGATGTCGGATTCGATGGGTTTGGTATCGGTGGCTTGTCGGTAGGGGAAAGCCGCGCCGAGATGGTGGAGTCCATTGCCGCATGTATTGATGAACTTCCCGAAGACCGCTCGCGATATCTCATGGGTGTTGGGGATCCGGCGTCGCTTGTCGAGGCAGTAGGTCTCGGAGTTGATCAATTCGATTGTGTATTGCAAACCCGCCTAGGCCGCCACGGAACTGCACTGACTTCCCAGGGCAGAGTGAACATCAAGAACGCTCAGTTTCTAGATTCTGATGAACCACTCGACTCTCAGTGTCCGTGTTGGGTCTGTGCTTCACATTCACGTGGCTACCTGCGCCATCTGGCCCAGACAGGGGAGCCCTCTGGGTCGCGTTTGGTGTCTGTCCATAACCTGGCGTGGACCATCTCGTTAATGAATGACATGCGAGAAGCGATACAAAAGGGCACCTTTTCTGACCTCAAGCGTCGCGTTTTGGATGTTTGGGCATAGGGCAAATCAGGCTGATTCGGTCTCTGGTCGCTAGGATTACCAGCCGTGATTCAAATCCTGCTTTCTTCTGAACATTCAAATAGCAATGGCAATCCATTGTTTACCTTGGTATTTTTTGGCGCGATTTTCGCAGCTATGTACTTCCTGTTGCTTCGCCCTCAGCGCCGCCGCTTAAAAGAGGGTCAACAGCTCCAGAGTTCAATTGCAATCGATGACGAGATCATTTTGAATTCGGGCATCTACGGCTTCGTTACGGCAATCGAGGGCGACGTGCTGTGGGTCGATGTTGCAGACGGTCATGCATCCGAGCGGATTGAGATTCGTGTGTCACGTGGTTCTGTTGCGCGTAAGGCGCCTGCGGCAGAGGCTGCTACGGACGATACGAAATAAAGCATGACTCGTCGCTTAGTTATTTCTCTTGTTGCGATAGTTCTGCTTGCCAGCGGAACGTTCACTGCAAACCTTATTGCTGGAAACCAACCAGCTCTCGGGCTTGACCTTCAAGGTGGCGCCTCTGTCACGATGACTCCTGTTGGGGAAGTTGATCCAGCAGCTCTATCAGTAGCAGTAGACATCATTCGTCAGCGTGTTGACTCAATCGGAGTTGCTGAGCCAGAAATTATCCGCCAAGGAAATACTGTGGTTGTGAACTTGCCTGGTGTGAAAGATCAACAACAGGCTCTCGACACTATTGGCCGTACAGGCTCAGTTGAGATGCGTCCTGTATTGAAGGTTGTGGAGAACCCTGATAGCACCTCTACGACAACAGTGATTGGTGGCCCCACAACAACAGTGAAGGGTGCAACTACAACAACTCTGAAACCAGCATCTACAACTTTGCCGCCACCAGCAGGCGGAGTCGGAAGTTCGCGAACTGCAGCAGTAACGACAACAACTATCCCTGCAGCGACCGAGGCTGTTGACCCAACAACTGGATTACCGGATGGTCAAACAGTTCTTCCTGGCCGCAAAGATGGGCTCTTGTATCTTCTTGGTCCTGCGGAGGCAACCGGAGAAGTATTTTCGAATGATTCATCTGCGCAAGTTGATGCTGGCGGTTGGGTAGTAGTAGCAAAACTCCGAAGCGGTGCCGCCGGAGCTGATTTATGGAACGCACTGGCAACAAAGTGCTTTGCGGGTGGTGCAGATTGCCCCACCAAAGCAATTGCAATTATTCTTGATGGTGAAGTGATTTCTGCCCCAACAGTGCAAACGCCAACATTTGATAACGGCAGCGTCCAGATCAGTGGATCATTTTCTGAAACCGAAGCACAAGACTTAGCCCGTGTGTTGCAATTCGGTGCTGTCCCCGTGAAGTTTGATACTCCAACTGTTCAGACAGTTTCCGCATCTCTCGGTGAAGACTCTTTGCGTGCGGCAGTGTTATCAGGACTCATTGGAGTTTTGCTGGTACTCCTCTTTTTGTTGTTTTATTACCGCCTTCTTGCCATCGTTGTTGTGGGCGGACTTACTGTGTCCGGGTTGTTGCTGTGGAGTGTCATCTCGTGGCTGTCAAAGACAAATGGATTAGCTCTGACTTTGTCGGGTGCTGCCGGAATCATTGTGTCCATCGGCGTCACAGTGGACTCCTATGTTGTGTTCTTTGAAAAACTAAAAGACGACGTACAGCAGGGACGTACCTTGCGTAACTCTGCGGCTCGCGGTTTTGAACGTGCGTGGCGCACCATCTTGGCAGCTGACACCGTGTCACTTATTGGTGCTGTGGTGCTGTGGCAGCTCACTGTCGGGTCCGTCCGTGGCTTTGCATTTTTCCTGGGTCTCTCAACCATGGCTGACATGATCGTGTCGTACTTCTTTACTCGTCCTGCAGTACTTCTGTTAGCCAGAACAAAATTGTTCAATAGAGGACGAGTGCTTGGTGTCGCCAAGTCCAAAATTTCAGAGGCGGTTGCGTAATGGCTGGTGGAATGTCGCGTTTATTCCGTGGTGAAACAACAATCAACTTTTATGGTCGACGCAATGTTGGCTTTATCGCATCTGCACTGTTGCTTGTTGTCACTGTTGGTTCTTTATTTACACAGGGTTTGAATCTTGGTATCGACTTCAAGGGTGGCGTTGCTTTTGAAGTGCCTGTAGCTGGCTCCATGACAGAAGTAAAAGCCAAAGAAATTCTGGCTACAAACAAGATCAAAACCGATAACGCAAAAATTCAAACTTTGACATCAGGCACAACAAAACGTGTTCGTATTCAATTGGGGGACCTACCGGTCGAAATGCGCACCACAATTCAAGAAGCGCTCGCCAAGGCAGCCAACGCTACGGTCAATGACGTCAGTGTTTCCACCGTTAGCTCAACATGGGGACGCAACATCACCATAAAGGCCATCAATGCGCTGTTGATTTTCTTCGTTATCGTCTCGCTCTTTATTGCTTGGCGATTCGAATGGCGAATGGCTTTGTCTGCAATTAGTGCAATGGTCCATGACGTCGGAATTAGCGTCGGTGTGTATTCGGTTTTTAAACTTGAAGTAACTCCGGCAACAGTCGTGGCATTCCTTACAATTCTCGGATTCTCGTTGTATGACACGATCGTTGTGTTCGACAAAGTGCATGATAATAACGAGCGTTTCAGTGGGTCGAAAGTGTCGTATGGAGACATTGTCAATGTGTCTATGAACCAAGTGCTTATGCGTTCATTGAATACCTCTATTGCTGCACTGCTTCCTGTGCTCAGTTTGCTGGTGCTTGGCTCGGGTGTATTTGGCGCGGTTGCCCTACGCGAATTTGCATTGGCGCTTCTTGTCGGTCTCGCGACTGGTGCATATTCTTCGATCTATATTGCGACCCCACTGCTTGGCCTTTTGAAGGAAAGATCTGACCAGTACCGTCCGATGAGGGGCCATTTATCTCTCGGAATCGACATGGCTCACCTAATGCATACCGGTACTCCCGTTGGTAGGCGGGCAGCCGCCAGGGCTGCAACAGATGCGAGCCAAGGCATTATTCCGGCCCCCGTGGCTGTTGAAGCTCTTTTGAGCCATCCACCGCGCCCTCGAAAGAAGTCTCGTCGCTAACCTTTGACCATGGGTACTGCCGATCGAGTTCTTCCGTGGAGACGTCAGCAGAACGCGCCCATCGAAGAGTTGGCGCCACTATTAACATCTTTCCGTAGTCGTCATCCGAAGGCGTCTGTGTCTTTGGTGAACAGGGCATATGAAGTTGCGCGTGTTGCGCACACTAATCAAATGCGTTCCTCGGGCGAGGCCTACATTAATCACCCGATAGCGGTCGCTCGCATTGTCGCTGATATTGGTCTTGATGAAGTGTCGTTGGCGGCAGCTCTGTTACACGATGCAGTGGAAGATACTGAAATCACCATTGAAGATGTACAACGTAATTTTGGTGATGAAGTAGCAATGCTAGTCGATGGTGTCACCAAACTAGAACGTCTGCAGTTTGACTCACGCGAAGCGCAGCAGGCTGCGACGATGCGCAAAATGTTGGTGGCCATGGCCAAAGACATGCGAGTGCTTGTGATCAAGCTGGCAGACCGTTTGCACAACATGAGAACTTTGGCTGGTGTCCCACTAGAAAAACAGCAACGTATCGCACAAGAAACTCTAGATATCTACGCTCCTTTGGCACATCGCATGGGAATGCAAGAAGTCAAACAACAGTTAGAAGATTTGTCTTTTGCTGCGTTATATCCAAAGCGTTTCGCGGAGTTAGATCATTTGGTTTCAACGAGAACTCCGGAACGCGATCTGTATTTGGCAAAAGTTATTGCAGAGGTGTCAGCCAGACTGTCAGAAGTAAAGATTGAAGCTCAGGTCACTGGGCGCGGGAAGCATCTCTGGAGCATCTACGAAAAGATGGTGCAGAAGGACCGTGACTTTGATGATATTTTCGATTTAGTAGCAATTCGAATCGTCGTAGACAGTGTCCGCGATTGTTACGGCGCCCTTGGTTGTCTGCACGGCAAATGGCGACCTGTTGTTGGTCGGTTCAAGGACTACATCGCGATGCCGAAGTTCAATCTGTATCAGTCACTGCACACCACGGTGATTGGGCCTGGAGGCCGTGCGTTAGAGGTGCAAATTCGCACACAAGAGATGCACGAACGAGCCGAGCGTGGCGTTGCAGCTCATTTTGCATACAAAGAAGGCACAGATACAAACGATTCCGATTGGTTGAATCGGATTATTGACTGGCAATCAGATATTTCAGATCCTGGCGAGTTCATGGCTGACCTGAAAAATGACCTTGATCAAGAAGAAGTGTTTGTCTTCACACCAAAGGGCAGAGTAATAACTTTGCCGATCAATTCAACCCCCGTGGACTTTGCATACACCGTGCATACAGAAGTCGGTCATTCATGCGTAGGTGCCAGAGTTAATGGCCGACAGGTGTCGCTTGACTCGACCCTGGTGTCGGGCGATTCTTGCGAAATCTTCACTTCGAATGTTGAAGGTGCTGGACCATCGCGCGACTGGTTAGGTTTTGTCCAGTCGCCTCGCGCAAAAAGTAAAATTAAGAACTGGTTTACGCGAGAGCGTCGCGAAGACATGGTTGAGTCCGGCCGTGAAGACCTCACTGCAGAATTGCGCCGAGAAGGTCTTCCTGTTCAACGTATATGGACATCAGACGCGTTCTTGCAAGAACTAGAAGCCCTCAATATGACAGAGATTGACACGTTATTTGCAGCCATCGGTGAACATCATGTGTCCGCACGCGGTTTCGCCCAGAGAATTGGTCGAGCAATGCGTCGCGAAGGCAGCAATGAACAACTAGCGATGCCGATGCGCATGGATCTCATCACTACCGAGAAACGAAGTGCAACAGGAATTCATGTTGAAGGTCTTGAAGATGTGCTTGTACGTTTGTCTCGTTGCTGTACTCCTGTGCCGGGCGATGAGATATCAGGTTTCATCACAAAAGGTCGGGGAGTAAGTATTCATCGCTCCGATTGTGCGAATGCTGAATCTTTAGTGGAAGGTGAACCCACTCGAATGATTGATGTGGAATGGGCCAGAACATCACCCGGCACCATGTTCAATGTGGGTGTCGAAGTTGTTGCTCTTGATCGCAGCAAACTGTTGCGTGACGTGGCCAATGTTCTGTCGGAACAGCACGTCAATATCGTTGCGTGCAGTACCCATACCGGCTCTGATCGGGTAGCAAAGATGCGATTTGAATTCGAACTAGGTGACCCCAATCACCTGGATGCTGTTTTACGGGTCATTAAGTCAATTGATTCGGTGTACGACGCATATCGCATCGTTCCTGGCGGGCAGTCCGACTAGCCTGATTGGCTGTGTCATCGTTTCAAACAAGTCCGGGAACCCGCGATATCTTGCCGCCTCATGCGGGTAGATGGCGTGCCTTGATACAAGTCTTTGCAGATGGTGTCGAATCCGCCGGGTATCAGAACATCATTCCACCGATGTTTGAAGACCTCGGAGTGTTTCAGCGACTTGGTGATGCCACTGATGTTGTCACTAAAGAGATGTACGACTTTATGGACAAGGGCGGCCGTCATATTGCCCTTCGTCCCGAGCACACTGCCAGTGTGTGTCGCGCATTCGCGCAGCACCGTCCCACTCCACCGTGGAAGGTGTGGTATTCGGGTCCGAACTTTCGTTACGAACGCCCACAAGCTGGACGGTTCCGTCAGTTTGATCAAGTCGGTATCGAAGTCCTGGGCGTTGACGATTCTCAGCTTGACGTGGAAGTCATCTCGCTTGGATGGGATTTTTATCAGGCGATTGGGTTGAGCAATGTGTCTTTGGTGATCAACTCGCTTGGTGATGCAGGCGACCGTGGCCGGTATATCGAAGCACTCGGTGCCTATTTCACAACCCATAGTGAAACGCTGAGTGAACAGGCGCTTGCGACATTAGTACGCAATCCACTCAGAGTTCTTGATTCAAAGAGGCCACAAGATGCATCAGCCATCGCAGGCGCTCCCGCCATTGGTGCATTTCTCAGCACTGACGCTGCAGCACATTTTGCAGCGGTATGTGCAGGGCTCGACGCTCTGAACATACCGTACGTTGTCAATGAGCGACTCGTTCGTGGTCTTGATTATTACCAACGCACAACTTTTGAATTTGTCTCTGGCTCACTTGACTCTGCGCAGAATGCCGTTGGCGGTGGCGGTCGATATGACGGACTTGTCGAAGATCTTGGCGGTCCTGCGACGCCCGGAATTGGTTTTGCTCTCGGAGTGGATCGCACGTTGCTTGCATGTGACGCAGAAGAGTGCTTTTCCTACGGATTTCCTGCCTTAGATGTTTTTGTGATCGACACCACTGGCGGAAGCCATGCACTGTCCATCACTCACCAGCTGCGACATAGCGGGTTTTCTGCTGATCGAGCCTTTGAGGGTCGCAGCATGAAGTCACAGATGAAGAGTGCAGATCGAAGTGGGGCACAGGTTGCCGTGATTATTGGCGATACAGAAGCAGAAGAGTCCACCTGTACCGTGCGCAATCTCTCTACATCCGAACAAACAACTATTCCATCAACCGAACTGCAGAGTCATCTGGTGTCGGTTCTTGGACCGAGACAGCCAAGGCGGCACACCCCATGAGATCCACTGCAATGCGAACACACATGTGTGGAGAATTAGATATAGCAAGCGTGGGACAAACCGTCTCGTTGTGCGGTTGGGTGGCCCGTCGACGCGAGCATGGTGAGCATCTGGCATTCGTTGATATTCGTGATCATTCCGGAATCATGCAATGTGTGGTCGACAACGATGTTGACGTTCGTAGTGAATATGTCATCAGGGTCACCGGAGTCATACGTGCTCGTCCCGAAGGAACTATCAACTCTTCTCTTACTACTGGCATGGTTGAGATTGGCGACTGCGTGGTCGAAATTTTGAACTCGGCTGAACCCCCACCGTTTCCTGTTGATGCTCGTGCCGACGATGTTGATGAAATGATTCGCCTGAAGTATCGATATCTCGATATCCGCCGTGAACGGATGCAAAAGAACTTGCGCGTGCGGGCACAGATCAACAGCGCCATCAGAAAGGAAATGGAAACTAACGGATTTGTTGAAGTTGAAACTCCGTTCCTAATGCCTTCCACTCCTGAAGGCGCGCGCGAATTTCTTGTTCCTTCTCGAAAAGAACCCGGTTCGTTCTTCGCATTGCCCCAGTCTCCTCAACTATGGAAGCAATTGCTCATGGTGGCAGGAGTGGATAGGTATTACCAGATCGCTCGGTGCCTTCGTGATGAAGACTTGCGTGCCGATCGCCAATACGAATTTATGCAACTTGATGCCGAGATGTCCTTTGTATCGCAAGACGACGTATTGGAGAATATCGGTCGAGCCGTAGTTGCTGCGGCCATTGCCGTAACCGGCGAAGCGCCTCCCGAAATTGAACGCATTACTTGGCATGACGCAATGAATCGTTTTGGTAGTGATAAACCAGATCTTCGATTTGCAATGGAACTCATTGAATTGACACCTCTCTTTGCTGGTACAGAATTCAAGGCGTTTGCTGGCGCATCCTGCATTAAGGGGATATGTGTTGATGCCAAGACATACCCAGAGGCAGCAGCATTTGGACGAAACAAGTTGGACGGTCTTACCGATCGTGCCAAGAAGATCGGTGCAAAAGGGCTCGTATGGATGAAGATTGGAGCAGATGGTGCTATCGATTCACCAGTAGCGAAATTCCTGAGCGACTCTGAAAAAAGCGCATTGGTTTCTGCAATGGGAGCAACAGAAGGTGACTTGCTGTTGCTGGTAGCCGACGAATGGGACACTACGTGCGAAGTTCTTGGTCAATTGCGCAATGACATCGGTCGACCACCTGTTCATCAAGGACCGTATAAATATGTATGGGTCACTGAGTTCCCATTATTTATTGGTATTGATCCAGTCTCTGGCCGCCCGCGTCCCGGACACCACCCGTTTTGCCAACCTCATCCTGATGACATGTCTTTGTTTGAGACAGAGCCATTGAAGGTACGCGCACTTGCATATGACCTTGTTCTGAACGGTTGGGAATTGGGTTCAGGATCGATTCGTATTCATGAGCCTGAAATGCAACGTCGTGTGTTTAACCAATTGGGAATCAGTGACGAAGAAGCAGACAAGCGATTCGGATTCTTTTTGCAACCCTTCAAGTACGGAGCGCCTCCACATGGCGGATTCGCTTTCGGTATTGATCGTCTAGCTGCAATTTTGGCTGGTGAAGAAAACATTCGTGAAGTTATTGCGTTTCCAAAGACACAGAGCGGCTCAGACCCAATGACGAATGCACCGACACCAGTTGACCCTGCACATCTTGCTGAATTGGGTCTTCGATTGTTGCCACCACCTGCTTCGTCGTAGTTGTGGATTCACCAGATCTATTCACTGCTTCGATAGAAGATCGAATCGCAGCGCGATCACCACTTGCTGCGCGCATGCGTCCTCGTTCTCTTGATGATGTTGTAGGTCAGAGTCATTTAGTTGGGCCAACAGGTCCACTGCGTCGATTGATTGAAAGTGATCGTTTGTCATCGATCATTGTGTGGGGCCCTCCAGGAACCGGGAAGACCACATTGGCTGAACTTGTGGCGTCAACAACTCAACGTGGTTTTGAGCGTCTAAGTGCGGTAACTGCTGGCGTGAAGGATATTCGTGAAGTCATAGAGACTGCACGACGGAGGCTCACCCTTGATGATCGTGGAACCGTTGTTTTTGTCGACGAGATTCATCGGTTCTCTACGGTGCAGCAAGATGCTCTGTTGCACGCTGTAGAAAGTGGTCTCATCACTCTTGTAGGTGCAACAACTGAGAACCCAGCATTCTCTGTTAATCCCTCACTTCGTAGTCGCTCGTCTGTATTTGCTTTGAAGCCAGTCGACGCAGAAGCGATTATGGAGTTACTCCATCGCGCAGTTGTGATCGAAGGAATTCCTGCTGATGAAGATGCGCTTGAGTTGATTTCTCGACGTGTCACGGGAGATGCTCGCCAAGCCTTGACGGCATTCGAAGTGTGCTGTGCGCTCGCTACAAATGGCCGCATCGATATTGCAGCTGCTACTACAGCCCTCGATACAAGCGTGTCGCGAATGGGGCGAGATGATCATTACGACGTGATCTCTGCGTTCATTAAATCAATGCGTGCAAGCGATGTAGATGTTGCTCTTCATTGGCTTGCCAGGATGTTCGAAGCAGGGGAAGATCCTCGTTTTATCGTCCGTCGAATGATGATTTTTGCTAGTGAAGACATTGGAATGGCTGATAACAACGCGCTTGTCGTTGCGACAACTGCTGCCCAGGTTCTCGAGAGAGTGGGACTGCCAGAGGCTCAACTGAATCTGGCACATGCAGTGATTTATTTGGCACGCGCTCCGAAGAGTCGTGCAGTGACGGATGCACTATCACGTGCCCTGTCAGATGTTCGGGAAGGCCATACGGGACAAGCCCCACCGACCACTGTGCAGCCCCCGTCGTATCTTCCGTTGGGATTAGGTGAATTGCGGTACTACGGTGAAGACCATGAGGATCACCTGTAACACTGTCGCAGTGGTGCTGTCATGATGCGCCGCATGTTTTGGTTTGTGTCTGGGGCTGTAGTCGGAGCAAGCATTGTGGTCTGGGTTAAACGAACCATCGTGTCTGTGTCAGAGAAATTGACACCCTCCAACATCGCTGATGCCATTGCTGCTGGTCTTCGGCGCAGTGTCATGGCCCTATCTGATGGCGTGATGTCCTTGATTGATGCATACCGCAATAGGGAAGCGTCTGGCCCGGCGTCAACGTCGTCGTCAATGTCCAGTTCGTCCAATGCTCCGACTCGTCGCCATAACCCACCCCGCCAGAGAACCAGCCATCGCTAAGATGGTGCCTTCATGGCATCGTCGACAAATTCCAGTATCCCGCGCACAGCTGATGCGCTTCGTGGAGCGTTCTCTGGCTACTTTGCCGACAAGGGACACACCGTTGTCCCATCTGCGAGCCTGATTCCGCACGACCCCACCTTGTTGTTCACGGTGGCAGGCATGGTGCCGTTCAAGCCATATTTCATGGGTGACGAAGTCGCACCGTACAACAGAGCAGTCACCGTTCAAAAGTGCGTGCGTGCCGGCGGTAAACACAATGACCTCGACGAAGTTGGGCGTACGAAGCGTCACCTTGTCTTTTTCGAGATGCTTGGCAATTTTAGTTTCGGTGACTATTTCAAATCTGATGCAATTCCCTGGTCATGGGAATTGGTGACAGAGGTTTTCGGCTTCGATGGCGATCGCTTGTGGATCACTGTGCACGAATCAGATGATGAAGCCGAAGCAATGTGGCATGAACAAGTCGGTGTTCCAATGAATCACATTCAACGTCTTGGCGATAAAGACAATTTCTGGCAAGCAGGGGACACGGGACCGTGCGGACCATGTTCTGAAATTCATATTGACCGCGGAGCAGCATTCGGACCTGATGGCGGTCCTGAAAACGACCCAACTGGCGACCGGTTTATGGAGTTCTGGAACCTTGTGTTCATGCAGTACAACCAGGCTCCTGATGGTTCCCGCTCGCCATTGCCAAAGCCCAGTATTGATACCGGAGCTGGTCTTGAACGAATTCTTGCGCTTGTACAAGGTGTTGACTCGGTATGGGAGACAGATGTGTTGTTTCCAATTATTGAACAAGCACAGTCAACTACTGGCGCACAATACAAAATCGGTGACTACGAAGACCGCAATAGTTTCAGTTTGCGAGTCCTGGCAGAACACGCACGTTCAGCAGCGATGCTTATTAACGACGGTGTATTTCCCAGTAATGAAAACCGTGGCTATGTGCTTCGACGAATTATCCGTCGCGCAGTCCGCCACGCCTATCTACTCGGTACCGAAAAGCTTGTGATGCCTTCATTAGCCAATACGGCT
>CAMDBY010000020.1 GCA_945889575.1 Bifidobacterium breve | reverse complement strand
CATCGTTCCGAATCCTCTGTTGCAGGCAGCTAACTCATTGGTTGGCATTGGGGCGAATTTGGGCTACACCCTCGGAGCCAGTGTTGCTGGCATTGTTGTCTCAACTGCGGGCCCAGGGTGGGGGCTTCTGATTGATGCAGGAACTTTTTTGATTGCAGGTGTTCTGGTGTATCGAATGAAAGTTCCGAACAGCACGCCTCTTGCTGAAGGGGAGAAGCGCGAGTCAATTTTTTCGCAATTGCGAGAAGGCTGGTTTGAATTCTCATCACGCAAATGGATTGTGTATGTCGTTGTCGGCTATTCCTTTTTCTATTTGGGCTTCGAAGGATTCCTCGGAGTGTTAGCACCGGTTCAAATAAAGGAAGCGATGGGTGGTGCCAGGGACATGGGCATCATGATGTTTGGATTCGGCGTTGGAGCAATTTTGGGCACAGTGTTTGCACTAAAGATTCGACCACGTCGGCCACTTCTGTTGGGGCTGGGAGTATTGCCTGTTGCAGCTCTCTGGGCGTTTGCTCTTGCTGTGCCATTGCCGTTGTGGGTGCTGTTCATCACCGCATTGGGCACTGGGATCGGAATGGATCTGATGTATGCCAACTGGATGACCACTCTTCAAACGCATGTTCCAGACGAAGCGTTGTCTCGCGTGAGTTCCTATGACGCCTTCGGTTCGATGGTGTTTGCGCCTATTGGTCTGTTCTTAGCTGGCCCGTTCACACATCTTGTTGGCGCACGAACAGCGTTAGTGACCGTCGGAATAATTATTGCTGTAGCAACGTCGTTGCCGCTTCTGTCAAAAGAAGTGCGACAGATAGAACGTATAGATACTTAGGCGCGGACGAGTCGACCAGGACGAGCGCCTGTGTCGACACCGTTACGACGAGTAACGGCACCATTCACAATTGTTGCCACGTAACCATCAGCGGATTGTAAAAGTCGGCGGCCACCAGCTGGCAAGTCGTTCTCAGCATGTGGTGCGTTCAGTCGCAAGTTTTCAAAGTCGATGACATTGATGTCTGCGCGCATTCCTTCTGCGACTTGCCCACGATCTGAAAGGCCAATCACCTCGGCAGTAGCAGTTGTTTGAATACGAACTGCTTCTTCAATGCTGAGTTTTGGTCCGCGATCACGGTCGCGTGCCCAGTGAGTCAACAAATACGTAGGTATTGAGGCATCACAGATCATGCGGACATGTGCGCCACCGTCACTGAGACCATTGATAGCCGCGGGGTGGGTGAGCATTTCATAAATGACGTCATGATTTTCGCCGACATAGTTCAACGTGGGGAACATCAGAGATGCCGTGCCACCATTTTCATTGAGTAGGTCGTATGCCATTTCAAATGTTGAAACGCCAGCAGCATCAGCGAGTGCCTTGACAGACATTGCAGGAGTTGGTTCGTAATCAACGTTGTTGCCCATGGCGTATATCAAGTGCGGAATCATGCCGAGTGCTGTCGCGAGGCCATCAAACTGCACTGCGGTGTTCACTGGTTCATCAGGTTCTGACAAAATCTGTGCGCGTACTGATGGTTTTGCCAACTCGGTGCGAAGGTCAGCAAGCGATAATGACGCTGCAAGTGAAATAAATGTCGGACGCTTTGCAAATGGGTGATACGCAGCCCAGCACACCATCATTCCGAAGGGGCGCGCTGCAACTTGTGGACGCAGGTATCCGCCCTTTTCCAAAATCATGGAGGAATAGTCAAGAGCTTGTTTCCATGTATCTGGCATGGTGGCGTATTGCAGTAAGAGGTAGGTGACTTTCAAATCCGTGCGCAATGCAAGGTCTCCCATCCATTGCAATTCTTCGGTCATTCCCATCGTTGGTTGATCTCCACCATCTGGCAAAACCTCGGGAGCAATTTCGAAAATGCCTCCACCACCAGCAACCAGCGCGTCGGCCAATGCGTTTAGTTCAGTGCTACTTGCAAATGTTCCGGGAACTGGTTGTCCATCTCTTGCTTTGTGTCCCATGGTGCGACTGGTGGAGAAACCAACTGCACCTGCTTCACGTGCTTCACGCACGATGGTTGCCATCTCAGCGATGTCTTGTGGTGTTGCATCTTCATTGCGCGCACCGCGGTCACCCATGACATAGCCACGAACAGCACCATGCGGAACGTACGCAGCAATGTCCATGGAATAATTTCGCGAATCAATGGCGTCGAGGTATTCAGGGAATGTTTCCCACTCCCAGTTGATGCCCTCATGAAGAGCAGTGCCAGGAATATCTTCGACTCCTTCCATTAGTTGCACTAGCCACTCTTCGCGACCAGGGCGTACGGGTGCAAAACCAACGCCACAGTTACCGACGACAACAGTGGTAACGCCATGACCACTTGACGGTTCAAGCAGTGTGTCCCAACTAATTTGACCGTCGTAATGAGTGTGAATATCGATAAAGCCAGGTGTGACAAGTTTTCCTGTGGCGTCTATTTCTTCTGCAGCTTCTCCCACGATGGTTGCTGCAACTTGCACAATGCGACCGTTCGTGACAGCTACGTCGGCAATACGTGCCGGTGCTCCAGTGCCATCAACAACGGTGCCCCCGCGAATAAGTAGGTCGAACATTAGAACCCCCGTTCGTTTCTCAGCATAGTGGGGTCAGCTTGCGCGATTGTTAGGCAGCCCGACGCAAAGTAGGACTGGTCACCTGAGAGGCATGTGAACCTACAATATGGAGAAGTCAATCGAGGAGGCCCCATGACTCAGGCAGACACCATCAACGCCCCAACTGCAGGGAAAACCGAGCACGTAGACGTACTGATTGTTGGCGCTGGAATATCTGGAATCGGTTCCGCATATCACTTGCAAGATCAGGCACCGGGTAAGTCATTTGTCATTTTGGAAAAGTACGAGACATTCGGCGGCACCTGGCACATGCACACATACCCCGGTGTTCGTTCAGACAGTGACCTCTACACATTCGGGTACCGCTTCAAGCCGTGGACATCTGCTCCTCTCGCAAGTGCCGAAGAGATCAAGAAGTACATGGCAGAAGTCATTTCTGAAAACAACATCGATAAACACATTCGCTATCGCCATGAAATCACGGCAGCATCGTGGAGCAGTCGTGACAAACGCTGGACCGTCACGGTTACAAACCTTGCAAAAGGTGAAAGCTTCCAGATGACCGCCAATTTCTTATGGATGTGCCAGGGCTATTACAAGCATTCACAGGGATACACACCAGAGTGGCCAGGTATGGACCAATACAAAGGTCAAATTGTGCACCCACAAACATGGCCTAAAGATCTTGATTACAAAGGTAAAAAAGTATTGGTCATCGGCTCTGGTGCAACTGCTGCAACTCTTGTCCCAGCTATGGCAGCTGATTGTGAACACATCACCGTGTTGCAGCGTTCACCGACGTATTTCATCCCCGGTCGAAATGTAAATGATCTGGCAGATACTCTTCGCCAACTTGAAATAGATGAAGAGTGGATTCACGAAATTGTTCGTCGCAAGGTTTTGTTTGATGGCCAAGCTGTTACCGACATGGCATTTCAATATCCAGACATGGTGAAGGATGCGCTGCTTGACGGAATCAAGCCACTGTTGCCTGAGGGTTATGACATTGGAAAGCATTTCACGCCCAAGTATCGCCCGTGGCAACAGCGCATTGCATTCGTGCCAGAAGGCGACTTATTCGCTGGGATCACATCAGGCAAAGTGTCAATGGCGACCGATGAAATTGAGACGTTTACACCAACAGGCGTGCGCACGAAAGATGGCACCGTTATCGATGCTGACATTGTCGTGACAGCTACTGGCTTTCACCTCAGTGTTCTTGGCGATATTCCATTTGAACTTGATGGCAAGCCACTCAACTGGGCTGACACCGTGACATATCGCGGCATGATGTTCACGGGTGTACCGAACCTTGCGTGGGTATTTGGTTACTTCCGTGCCAGTTGGACTCTGCGTGTTGACATTATGGGTGACTTTATTACTCGTTTGTTCAAACACATGGATGCAAAGGGTGTACACAGTGTCACTCCACAATTGCGTCCTGAAGACGCAGACATGCCGGTTGGTGCGTGGATGGATCCGGATAACTTCAATCCGAATTACCTGATGCGTAGTCAACACCTCATGCCAAAGTCAGGCGACAAGCAAGAGTGGAAGCATGATCAGAACTACACGTTGGAGAAGAACGTTCTGCCGACCGTCGACCTTGAAGATGGTTGCCTCGTTTACGAGTAGTTACTTTCCTGCGTGAGCAGGGCAGATGCCAATCTTTTTGTAGTGGCACCAGTTACACAATGTGGTGACATTGCAATGGAATTCACCCGTCGCACATGATGCCTCAATGTTTTCACGAGTCTCCACAATGACACCGCGGGCAATGTTGAGTTTTACTGGGGTAACAGTGAGGTCGTGTTTGGCTTTCTGCGTGAGATAGAGAAGCTCTACTCGAGACGTTGATTCTTGGTCTGATTCTTCAAGCATGAGGGCATATGCAAGCAACTGAAAGAACTTGTCATCATCGGATTTGAATTTAGGGTTCGGAATTTTTCCGGTCTTGTAATCAGAGATCACCACGGATCCGTCTTCGGCAAAAATAAAGCGGTCGATATAGCCCTTCATGGCAACACCATCAATAGATGCGAACACTTCATGTTCCATGCCGTCGAGTTCAGTGCTTGAAGGGTCTTCTAAAGACCACAGGTTTGTCATTGATTCAAAAGCAGCACGTTTGAAGTCTGCAAGCGACCCTGGTTTTTCTTCGAGAGCTTCAACTTTGGTGGCCCATTCGTGATTGGTCCAGCGATCGGCCGCAATGGACTTCAACGTCTCGTGAGTGCGGTTCTCCGCATCTTCTTTATAGAGATATTCGAGAACCTCATGAACGAATGAACCCAGATACAGGTGCCACGCTGGTGGTTCTTTGATCTTGTCTATATATGAGAGCTTGAACTTCTGGGGGCAATCACGAAAAAGGCCAATGGAGGACGGCGACAGGTATTCCGGAGGGGTGAACATCGTCTTATTCTCTCATGTCGGTGTGGCAGGAGTGATTTTCTGAACTAGCCGTGGATGATGTCTGCGTATTTAGACAGCACCTGTGCTGGTCCGCTCACCAGAAATGTGGTGATGCACGACTCACGCCATTTGGCCATGTCGTCTCGGATCTTTTCGATGGGGCCAACCAGAGCAACGTCTTCCACCATTGACAGGGGAATACAAGCGGCGGCTTCGTCCTTCTTGCCAGCAAGGTACAGATCTTGCACTTTCAGCGCGACATCTTCATACCCCATACGAGCGAATACCTCAAAGTGGAAGTTGGTTCCGCGTGCACCCATACCACCTGCGTACAGAGCAAGCATCGGGCGCATCATATTGGCGCATTTCTCAACATCGTCTCCCACAATAATGGACACGGTGGCAGCAATTTCGAAGCGGTCTGCTTTATTTGCTTCGCCACTCTTTGCGAATCCTTCGTTGAGGCAGCGGCGATAATGAGCATCTTCTTTCGGCGAGAAAAACAACGGCAACCAGCCGTCACAAATTTCTGCAGAAAGAGCAACGTTCTTCGGACCTTCAGCTCCGAGGAAAATTGGAATGTCAGGACGGAACGGATGCACGGTGCTCTTCAGTGGTTTACCAAGGCCAGTTCCGCCTTCAATTGGCATGTTGTAAAACTTGCCGTGGTAGTTCACTGGCTTGTCGCGGCGCACAATGCTGCGAATGATGTCAATGTATTCACGTGTACGAGCAAGTGGCTTTTCGTACGGCTGTCCGTACCAGCCTTCGACAACTTGCGGCCCTGATGCACCAAGACCCAATATGAATCTGCCTCCGCTGAGATGATCCATGGTCATAGATGCCATTGCAGTTGCGGCTGGCGTGCGCGCACCCATCTGCATAATGGAAGTGCCCAAGCGAATATTTTTGGTTTGAGAACCCCACCATGCAAGGGGACTTAATGCGTCACTGCCGTATGCCTCTGCAGTCCACACACTGTCAAACCCGAGTCGGTCAGCTTCCTGAATTGCTTCTAATGCGTTTGCTGGTGGGCCGCTGCCCCAGTAACCGCTGCCGTATCCGAGTGAGATGTTCTTTGCCATCTCCACACACTAGGCGGTGATGGCGGGTGAGAAATTAGGAGGCTTGGCTCACAACATCGATATAGCGAGAATGCATGTCAAGGTGACGTTCGGCGAGCTCATGGGTTGACGCGCTTGCGGCCTCGGCTGGGAACTTAATGATGGCATTTGTGGCCTGCGTGCGAGAGCGTGCGATCTTGAGAGTGATGATGGGAATCAAGATGAATACGGCTTTTGTCGCGATCCCGGAATATGACGATGCGAGGTAAACACCGATAAAGAGTGCGCATCCGTACGCGCCAATTGATTGAAGAAATTGAGTATTTAAACGCTTGCTTTTCACAACTCAATACTCACCTCAAAAGGTGACCTCTAGGTAAACAGAAGGTCAACGCAATGGACCGATTAGTGCAACTTCAGTTGCACGGATTAACGAGCAATGGCTCCGAGGGCTCCGCGGGCTTGCACTTTTTCGTGGAACTCTGGCAGATACGCATCTTTTGGATTTTCACGTACCAGTTCATCAAGAATTACCGCATCGTCACCGACGAGAATGCGCCAGTCGCCGCGTTGCACGCTGGCCAAAATAAATGCAGATGCTTCAGCTGCCGACATTGGCGCGCTGTCGCGGAAAGCTTGTGCACCGGCGGCCATAAACGCACGAAGGTCATCGTCAGAGACTGTCGCAGTGTCGATGCCGGCGCGAGCCATCCGTGCGCGTGATGTTTTCAATTGATCGGAAGTCATTGTGGCTGGGTCGTTGCCGAGCAACTTGCTTGAATTAATTGCAATGTCAGTGCCGATATGGCCAGGCATCACGACTGATGCGCGCAGTGTCGGAGCATTGATACGGAAATCAGTGATGAGTGCTTCGGTGAAACCCTTGACGGCAAACTTTGCTGCGCTATAGGCACTGTGTGGAGTGTTTGGTCCAAGTGATGCCCAGAAACCATTGACTGAACTTGTGTTCACAATGTGACCGAATGGCGCTGCAAGAAGCAAGTCCATAAATGCGCGTGTGTTGTAGTACACGCCGAACCAGCACACACCGAATGTTTTGTCCCATTGATCGCGACTGTTCTCAACAATGCTGCCACCGCCGCCAATTCCGGCGTTGTTGAAAAGAATATTGACATGTGGCCGCCATGCAGCCACTGCGTCGCGGAACCCGAGAACTTGAGCCTCATCTGAGACATCTGCAATGTGGCTAAGAATTTTTCCGGAGTTGCCGTCTGCTGCACAGATAGCAATTGTCTCTGCAAGGTTTTCTGCGATGACATCGCACGTAGCAACATCGCATCCTTGTGCAGTGAGCTGGCGAACAAGTTCGCGACCCATGCCAGTTCCGCCGCCAGTGACAACAGCAACCAAGCCACCGAATCCGTTTTCAAATCTTTCAGCCATCATGTTCCCCCTGTGCGTTCGCTTCCTACGGCGTGCTTCTTTCACAGTAGTGTCTCGCTAGACAAAAGGGGGCAGTCGTGGTCACTGTGCATGGAAAAGTAAAGCCTGGTTTTGAAGGGGTAAGTGAGGCATTCGCCAATAATTTCGCCGATGGCTTTGAAGTGGGCGCTTCAGTCGCCGTCGTTTACAAGGGCGAGATGGTGGTCGATATTTGGGGTGGCCATCGCGAGATGGAACGTACATCAGACTGGCAAAGCGACACTCTGGTCAATGTGTGGTCAACAACAAAGACCATGATGTTTCTCACCTTGTTAACGCTTGCTGATCGCGGAGAAATTTCTCTCACTGATCCGGTGTACAAGTACTGGCCAGAGTTCAAAGTAAATGGCAAAGAGGGAATTGAGATTCGTCATCTCATGGCGCACACTGCCGGTCTTTCAGGCTGGGCTGAACCCATGGTGCCAGAAGACATGTACAACCACGACAAATGTGCAGCCGTGCTTGGCGCGCAGGCGCCGTGGTGGACTCCTGGTTCACAGTCTGGTTATCACGCAATTACGCAGGGCTATCTCATCGGTGAGCTCGTAAAGCGCGTCACTGGTCAATCGCTTGGCAACTTCTTCCGTGAAAACTTTGCAGAACCACTGGGTGCTGATTTTCATATTGGTACTGCTGCTGAACATCACCATCGCATCACGAATGTCATCCCTGGCGTCAGTTTGTTGGACCCAACTGCTGAACCGGGCGGCATTGCAGTTCGCACGTACAGCAACCCAAAGATCGATGCACGAATTGCGTGGACACCAGAGTGGCGTCAATGTGAAAGTCCTGCAGCAAATGGTCACGGTAATGCGCGCTCCGTTGCGCAACTGCAGTCAATCATTTCTCATGGTGGAGAAGCAGGTGGCAAACGCTTCTTGTCCGCAGCCGGAGTTGAAGCTTTGTTTACAGAACAAATGTCTGGTCAGGATTTGATTCTTGGTGTACCGATGAAATTCGGGATGGGATACGGTTTGAATTCTGAGTTCACTCCATTAAGCCCGAACGCACGTGCATGTTTCTGGGGCGGTTGGGGCGGTTCGCTAGTAGTGAATGACCTTGATGCAGAGTTGACCTATGCGTATGTGATGAACCGCATGGGCGAGGGCACAACTGGTGATATGCGTGCAGCGATACCACTGATGGCGATGTTTGGTGCTATTGCGTAGTTAATCCTGCGTAATGCGCAGAGTCATAATCTCAAACGGCTGCAATTCAATTGCGAGTGTGCCATTTGCGGAAACCTTGAGAGGCATGCCTGCATCTTCAAGTGCGTTACATGACTGTGCGGCTGTCATCCCATCGATAGTCAGAACTCCATTTGTGCGACCACCCCGTGTTTCCCAGAAACGCACAATAATGTCGTCGCTTCCATCGTCAGCTGGTTTCACTGCACTGATGAGGGCACCTGGAACATCAAGTGAAATCACTGAAGCTGGCACGCGTGGCACGCCATCAAGAATGCGGACTGGATGAGCCATTAGTGCCGCTGCATTTTCAATTCCATTTGTAATTGGGTCACCATTCAGCAGCGATACTGACCACTGCAGGTGTTGTTGCCCAAGGTCTGCTTCTGGGTCGGGAAACTTCGGTGAGCGCAACACTGTGAGTTGCAGTGCATTGCCGCGGATGTCGTAGCCGCGTGGGCCGTCGGCCAGAATCGCTACACCAAACGAAGGTTCACTCACCGCAACATAGCGGTGGGCACATACTTCAAACCGAGCAACATCCCAACTGGTGTTTGCATGTCGGGCGCGTGTGACATGCCCAAACTGGGTACCGCACACTGCGTGAAGTGCACGCATGTCTGTGGGCAGCACCCACTGCAAGCGCCGTTCTTGTTCATGCCAGTCAGCATCAACAGAAATATCAAGTTGTGAGGCGCCAGCTCGTAATGAGAAACGAACTGTAAAGCGAGATGCGTCCGTGGCAAACCCACACTCAATGGTGGAGCGCAGAGGAGTTGATTCAACAATCACTGGTGGTGCAGTTGCAAGCAATGGTGAGGCTGGTGCATTGGCGTCGGTCATATCGATATCCCACGCGTCGTATTCAGCAGGAGTGTCTTGTCGCATCACGAACTCGGCCCGCGAGGAATCTGGAATGAGATCGCGGTGGCCATTCGAGAAGTGTGTGATTGCTCCGTCTGCATTAAACGTCACCGAGATGATTCCGTTTGAAACAGTAACTGAGTCCTCATTTGCCACAACAGAGACGGGCACTATGTCGGTAGGAAGAGTTGCGGTGGGAAGAGCAGCACCGAAAGATTCTGCTTCTGCCCACATTGGTAAGGCGTCTACATCAACAACTGCACGAAGTGCCACTGGTGCCGGATTCAGAATATGAGTGTCGCCACTAGTCACAGGGATAACGCGCACCAGTAATGCCTCGATGTTGGAAGCAACTTCTGCGTGAATAGCTTCGGCATCATCGTGCACCCATGCAATGGATGAACCAGGAATGATGTCGTGAAACTGCTGTGTCAAAACGTGTTGCCACAGTTCGTCTAGAGCAGGTGGGCGAACGCGTGCAAGTGCCGACCACAGTTCCAGTTCATGCAGTAAACGTTCACTTGACCTGTTGCCTTGTTTCGTACCCACTTGCGTGGAATAGGTACCGCGATGTTTCTCGAAATACATCTCGCCCACCCAACGTGGGGCAGTGGCGCCATATTCCTTTTGTGAAGTTTCAAAGAAGCTCGCAACCGTGCCAAATGTGACGCGCGGAACATTCTCAAGATCAGAAGCCAAGCGACCACGGTCGATCATCGTTTGTGTCGGACCGCCGCCGCCATCACCATGGCCGTAGAGAACTAGCGAGTGGGAAGAACCTGCATGATCTTTGTAATTTCGTTCGGCAAAACGCAATTGTGATGGCGTCATGATTGCGTTGTAGGTATCAACAGGGCTGAAGTGTGTAAATACTTGCGTGCCATCAATTCCTTCCCACCAGAAGGTGTTGTGCGGAAACTTGTTTGTTTCATTCCAACTCAGCTTTTGGGTGAAGAACCAATTGCATTCACCGTGGGCAACAATTTGTGGCAATGAACCGGGGTATCCGAAGTCGTCTGGCAAAAATGCTCCAGTGCAGGTGACGCCAAACCATTCACGGAATGCACGTTGGCCTTGTGCAAGTTGGCGCAACAAACTCTCACCTGATGGCAAGTTGAGGTCAGTCTCCACCCACATGCCGCCAATGACTTCCCATCGGCCTTCACGAACAAGTTCAGTAACACGAGCGAAAATATCTGGCGCGTCTTCTGCAACCCACGCGTAATGCTGCGCTTGGCTGTGGCAATACACAGCATCGGGATTTTTGGTTAACAAGTCAACAGCGTTGGCGAATGTGCGCACGGCCTTTCGTCGAGTTTCTCGAATGGGCCACAGCCAGGCGGTATCAAGATGGGCGTGACCCGTTGCAGTAATCATGTGCGCTGATAGTCCGTTGCCAATGCCCAACACTGCGTCAAGTGTGCGAAGTGCGGCTTCAGCAGTGCCGCCCACATTGTTGACATCAAGAGCAAGGTCACACTGTTCAAGTGCGGCGAACGCGCGGGCACGTTGGGGGGCATCATCAGGAAGGTCAATCGTGAGGTCAATCACTGCATGTAATGCAATTGCCAAATCATTAATTGCAGAGTTGTATGCAACTAGTTGTGCCGCGCGCAATGTGTAGACCGGATGTGTTGGTGCGGTTGCCGGATCACCGAAAGTTGTTGGGCCATAGCCGTATTCGTGGCCGGCAATGATTGGCGTTGCTGCGGCTTCAACCCAGATATTAATTTCTGTACCTGCGTCGTGTTCGCCGAGATGCACAAGTCGACGATCTGGTTGAATTGCATGAACAATTTGTCCGTTCATGTAGGCAAGCGCTTCAGTTTGAAAACCGTCGCCGCGTCCGTTGAAACCAATGTCAACGTATGCAGCGATTCTCACGTTCGCCAAATGGTCTGGAACGACAGCAATTAAATGAAACCAGCGTGTGTGCCATGCCTGGCCCCATTTTGAACCAATCGCAAATGGCGTGACTGGTGAAGCAACAGCAGCGTCATAGCCAGGTGATTCAAACCATTCCTCAGTCGCGGCAACGGTGAAGTTGATTGCCCCACTCGAAATAAACGGCGTGATGCGTTGGTCGAGCAAGCGACGTGCTCGTTGCATAGCTGGTGCAGTGACGCGATGTGCCATATGGCGACCTCATTTCGGTGAGGTCTTTAGATTATGCGCTCCAGCTTCATAGAGAAAGCGCCGTGGTATTCCCACATTAAGTATTCGCCGTCTCGCCAGCGCTTGACCTCAATGCCAGGCATTCCCTGGGGGCGCAACACAAAGACGCCATCTTCGTAACTAGCCGCCACCACCATTGGAGTCTTGAGGTCCATCTCTAAAACATCGTGACAGCCATTTTCGAAACTGCCATCGACATGGGGGAAGTCATGAATGACGTGGCCTGCAGTGACAATTGCACGATCGGCGGCTTGTTCAATGCGTTCCACGTGTTTCCACATAGGCAAGTTCTCTGGTGCAGGCTCGCCGTTGATGGTGACTTCTAATGCGCGCCATGTTCCACGTAGGTCTGGGGCTCCGGCAACAAGTGGTTCTGATGCAGCAGTTAGGAAGGGGCCTGGCATGTCGCCGTGCCAACCACCCGTAGGGGTATTGACGCGTGGGATGTCGAGAATCGATGTCATGGAATAACAGTAGGCGGTCGAGTGACTGCCGTGTCATGCCACGAGGAACACGGTTTATTCGTTGATGGCTTTATAGAGAATTGAGCCAATAACGGCACCCATGACGGGGAACACGAAGAACGCCCACAACTGAGTCAGTGCATCGCCACCAGCGAAAATTGCAACTCCGAACGAACGAGCAGGGTTGACCGACGTGTTATCAATAGGAATGCTGATCATGTGAATCAACGCAAGCGTCATACCTGCAGTGAGTCCACCGAAGCCTTGAGAAAACTTTGGACTCGTTGTGGCCAACACAACGTAGACAAGAACTGCAGTAAGAATGATTTCCACCAGCATCATTGACATGTAGTTGTAGCCGTTTGGTGACAACGCGTCGTATCCGTTGACGGCAAAGTTGGCGGTCGACACAGAGAATCCTGTTTTTATACCGTTTGCAATTCCCAGAATTGCTGCACCACCAAGTGCTGCGCCAATCAACTGACTGACGATGTAATACGGAATAAGTGCTGTATCGATCTTCTTGCTGATTGCAAGACCGATGGTGACGGCGGGGTTGATATGGCATCCAGACACGGGGCCAATTGAATATGCAGCGACTAACAACGAAAGTCCGAATGCCAATGACACCATCAAAACTTTGCCGTCGAATGCGGGAACAAGAATGGCGGTACCAGGTCCGCCCATCATGAGAAGAAAGGTACCGAAAGCTTCGGCACCCATAATGCGTGAATGTTTCATAAGGAGCCCCCTAGAAAGGTGAGTCTCCGCCCACCCATGTTCTAACGAATTGATGAGGCTCGGTGGTGGATGGGGTCGACTCACCCAGGAAATTTATGGTTCGACGATTGCAAATCCTGTAATTATGGTGTCGAGATTGCCGAATATCTGCAGTAATGCTGATGCATCACCATCAATTGTGATCGTGCCTGCAGTGATTTGGTCCACAAATGTGGTGGATTGCGTGACCACGTCGAGCATGGTGAGACGCGTCAACGTAATTGTTGCCGCAGCAGATTTTTCATGGCGCCCCGGAGTTGCGTACAACGTGCGGTTTGAAATGCCAAGAATCCATTTCTCATCAATGTCAGTGAAGTGCCAGTTCACGCAGATTGAAACTCCACCTAACTCTTCAGACTTGATTCGCACAGATAGCGAATCAAAGAGTTGTTCGATTGTCATTGCAAGCAACAATCCCTTATTACGAACTGGCATTGGCGTCGGCGTTGGTGGCCCTTGACGTAATTCTTGTGCACCCATCAGATACGCATTACGGAACGTAGAAGATTCGGCTTGGTAACCAAGTTGTTCAAGAGCATCTGCTTGCAAGTTACGTGCAGCCGTGTTGGTCGGGTCCGCAAACACCAAATGATTGAGTAGCTCTGTCACCCAGCGGTAATCCCCATCATTGAATGCCTTCTGGGCATTAGCAATCAGTGCATCAGCACCACCTGCAAGTTCTACGTATCGTTTACCCACTTCGGTAGGAGGCAATTTGTTTAGGTTTGCTGGGTTCCCGTCATACCAACTGAGGTAACGCTGGTACACGGCTTTCGAGTTGTGTACCAAGTCACCGTAATAACCACTGGTGTGGTCATTGGCCGTAAATTCATCGGGCAACACCAGAGTTGCTGCAATTTCCAACGGTGTGAGACCTTGGTTAGCTAAACGCATTGTCTGGTCGTGAATCCATTTGTATAAGTCACGTTGTTGAATAAGGAACTGATGAAGATCTTCATTTCCCCAACGTGGCCAGTTGTGCGATGTGAAAAGTATTTTTGTATCGGCAGCAAACAGCTCGATTGATTCATCGATGTACTTTGACCACTTCAATGAGTTGCGAACTAGTGCGCCACGAATTGGCACCAGGTTGTGCATTGTGTGCGAACAGTTCTCCGCCATGCATAACCAACCCTGATCGGGAAAGAAGAAGTTCATCTCAGCTGGTGCTTCAGTTTCCGGCGTCAACTGGAAGACGATGCGAACACCATCGACAACTAATTCTTCGCCTGTGAACGTGATGTCTTCAGTCGGTGCAATTAATCCCGGTGGCCCGAGTGGGACAGAGTTGCCGAGCCCGCAGTCAACATGGCCTGTTGGTCCTGCTGGTAACTGAGGACCGAATTGATAAGCGGAGCGTCGACCCATGGCAGGTCCAGCAATAACGTTTTCGCCGATTGTCTCGTGCAGGAAACCGACAGGCGCAATAACACGGCATTTTCCGGCGTCCACTTCAGCTTGAGTTGTGACACCAAGAACACCGCCGAAATGGTCGGCATGTGAATGGGTGTAAATAACGGCGGTGATAGGGCGCTGGCCGAGTTGAGTCGTGATCAACTCGTAACTGGCGCGAGCAGTTGCCTCGGTGGTCAATGGGTCGATGACAACCCAGCCTTCTGTTCCTTTAATAAAGGTGATGTTCGATAAGTCGTAGCCGCGTACTTGCCACACTCCGTCGGCAACTTCAAAGAGACCGTGCTG
>CAMDBY010000019.1 GCA_945889575.1 Bifidobacterium breve | reverse complement strand
CTGGCGATGGCCTGTGCGAAGAAATTGCACCAGACGTTTTTACGCTTCTTGATGACGGACTTGCTTATGTTCGCGAAGGCGACAAAGTATTCGCAAAAGCCAAAGGCAATGCTGAAGGTGCAGAAGGCCTCGCTAATTTCGACGACAAGATGATTGATGCTGTTGTTGAATCTGCCGAGGAATGCCCCGGCGAATGCATCTGTATTGAACCCTAAGAGTTCGAACCGATCCAGCGTCCCACAGTAAGAAATGCTGTGTGAGCCACCATTCGATGGTCGGGACGTACAGCCATGCCTTCAATGTGCCATGTGCGATGAAGTACTTCGAGTGTGCGCTGATCTACCCATCCCTTACCCATTGACTCGCGTACTTGCACCGCCTGGGTGATTGATGGCGTGTACGCCACCAAAAGCCCCCCTGCTTCTAAAACATGTTGAACGCGGGGCACGACTTGCCATGGCTCGGGTAAGTCAAGCATTACTCGGTCGAATGAACCCTCCAACGTTGCTTCGTAGCTATCACCTAGCGAAACGTTGTATCTCGACAACGCTTCTTCGCCAAGAAAAGAACGCACGTTGGACCTCGCGCGATTCATGAAATCCTCACGTAACTCGAGTCCCGTAATTATTGCTCCGTAGCGCAACATCGTCATCGATAATGCTCCGGAACCTACGCCAGTTTCAAATACTCGTGCTCCTGGATAGATATCGCCGATCATGCACATTGGTGCCAAATCTTTTGGATAGATGACTTGAGCACCTCTCGGCATCTCGATGACAAAATCCTCGAGCGTTGGTCGCAGAACAATGTACTTAGAACCTTTGGTTGACTCAACAGGTTGTCCAGGAAGCGTTCCGATCACCGAAGTGTGGGCGACGAACCCAGCATGGCTGTGGAACTCCCCTTCTTTGTTGAGTTGAATGAGATAACGACGCTGCTTAGAGTCAATAAACAGGGCCTTTTCACCTTCAGCAAATACTCCACTCATGAGGCGCGTTGTCCAGTCTTGGTAATTCGAACTTCCATCGTCTCATCTCTTGCTAGAACAATTCGCCGTGCTGGGGTGATTGCACGCGAAGTTAGTCGTGCAATTCCGATGACCGTTACAAGTCGACTGATCAAACGAAATTTTTTGGATTGACTATGAAAGATACGACGTCCGATAAATCGAACAATTGCGCGCATGAAAACTAAAACCGGCGGAATTCAACACGAGATGCGCGACGACGGCCTTTGCGACGACCCAAAAGGTACGCAAGAATCAGAACGATTGACGCGACCGCAGAACCTATTGCAATGGCAGATTGTTTTTTATCAGCTGCGCGACCTTGAATGTCGGCTTGAAGTGCACGAAATTTTGACTCAAGATCGTCGCGCGAAATGCGAGTGTTATCAGCCATGATTAATCCTTTGTCAGACTGCGTCGCGAGACGCGAGAAAATGTAATGGCCACAAGAACAGCCACGACACACAACGTAATGAAATAGTGAGCAAATGACCACGAACCATCAAGAACCGTGCCGCCGAGATCTTGGCTGAGACGCAGCACGCCAAGCGCAGCAAAAATAAGGGCAAGACCAAGCGACAGAGCCGCAACAGACCCGACTGCGACCCACCGGATGGCACCTTTGATGGGCTCCAGCGTTTCTTGTCGTGCGTACTGCTTCACAGAGTCAACAAGGTCTCCCACTTGGTCAATGGGACCTCTAGCGGGTCTAGGAGAGATACGGGACGAGTCCATGGGTTTAACATTCTACGGCACCTGCAGGGAGATATCCACAGGCTGATTTATGGCGTTAATTGCTCCACTGAAGGCGAGGCTGAGGCCCTGTTCAGCACGTCAGCCAAGGAGTACCAGATGGGGCGATATGTACCCTGATTATCTATCCCCGTCTTGTTCATCAACATTGAGAAAATCACTGGGTCAGAGTTCGTGACGGGCAGATAACCAACGAGTGCCTTTACTCCGTTGAGTGTCCCCGTCTTGCCCCGCAGTTTTCCTGCCACTGCTGTCCCATCGAATGTGTCTCGTATGGTCCCTGTTTCGCCTGCGATCGCCATCAAGCCAGGCATGGACGTTGAAAAGGTATTAAGAAGCGACATAAATACGTCGCAAGGAATACGCCCGTCTGATGCGAGGCCTGAACCGTCAAACAACAGAACGTCCTTATCCAGTTTCCACTCCGCCAGTTGATCCTTCGCAGCAGCAAGACCTGCAGCGGTTGAACCTATCCCCTTGGATGCAAACCCGATTTCCTTCAGCAATAGCTCAGCGGTGTTGTTATCGCTATTAACCATCATCTCTTGAATGATTGCAGTGAGTGGCGAAGATTGAATGGATGCGATTTCTGGAATTCCCGAGGGCAGTACATCGTGGCGTGGTACACCTCCGAATAAAACCCCCCTCGCGTTCAACAGGTTTTGTAATTCAGTTGCGGCGGCAACTGCCGGATCATCTGGTTTAGTTGCCTGACCAAGAACAACACCATCGTCAACAACAAGAGATCCAAGAGGGCCTGCTTCAGTGAAGTGAAAATCTTGAGGCCATACGTCAACAAATCTTTGATCGTCATATCGCGTGTCGACGCCGACCACTGACCCAGCAACGCGTCGTAATCCTGCAGCGAAGAGAGAATCAGCCAACTTCTCTAAAGAAGTGCCCGAGGTGGTGGGATATTTTTCCGAAGCCACGTATTCATTGCGAACGATTAGTGGGTCTCCCCCTCCGACAAAATATAAATCAGCCACAGATCCGGTGGCATCTAACAACCCGTGTACCTTCGTCGTGTACGTAAATTCGGGCTTCAATACTTCTAGTGCCACTGCCGCTGTAATTAACTTTGTAGACGATGCTGGAATCAGTGCTTTTGTCGGGTTAAGAGAACCAAGACGAGTGCCCATCCATTCGACGGCTACGCAACTCTGTGATGGAAAGTCCGAGACCATATTTGTAAATGCTCGAGATACTTTGCCTGTTCGAGTGATGACCGACAATGTGTTCGGTGCTCTGCGCGCTGATAGCAGCGATACTCGAGGGACGGTTGCAACGGCACGATCGTTTCGATGGGTCACTCGTGACGCAGTGCGTGACAAGGTCACGTACAGTCCCCCGAGGGCTAACAAACCAACTATCGCCAAAATGCTGATCGTGCGAAGAGGGTTTGCTGACTGCCTCGATCGTGCGCCAAAGCCACTACTTGCGCGCGACACCTGTGTGAACCGCATATCGATAGAGGTGTCCAAGTGCTATTGCAGCGCGATTACCACTGGCGTAACACAGCCGGCCGGTTTCGCGCACAGTTCGAACACCAGAGTTATTAGGGTCAGCTACTGCTAACTCTGTCGCAAGCAGAATTGGCTTTCCAGTAGCAACTGACAGATCATGTGCTGATTGGGCAAAGCGTGCATCTTGTCGCTCGTGGTACTCCACTATGCGATCAAGACCATGATCTGGATGGAATCGACCCTCTCGCATTAATCGAGCTTGGTTGGCTTGAATCCCGAGGCCAAGGTAGATAATCGCATCGACATCTTTGTGTTCTGCAATCATTGCCATCACTTCAGGAATAGTGTCACGCGTCTCGCCTCCTGCGCAGTCGATGGGATTATTTCGACTCCAGCGCGGCGGAAGTTTGGTATCAATCTGTGCGAGTAAATCTTCTGGCAGTGTCATTAATTGCATCGAACCATCGTTAGCAATTGCGTCGCTAGTTACGACTCCCCAGCCCCCGGCAGTCGTCAGTACGACAACATTTGGTCCAAGCGGAAGTGGTTGTGTGGCAAACGTGGCTGCTGCTTCAAACGCTTCCTCCACATTTGCGGCACGTGTGATTCCTCCGGCCTTGCATGCACCGTCGAATATTGCATCATTGGCGGCGAGTGCCCCGGTGTGACTCGCTGCTGCACGAGCTCCCTTGTCGGTTGCGCCACCCTTGATAAGAACAACTGGCTTATGTGCAGCCACCCGCGCGAGACGTTCCATCAGACCACGACCATCGCTGATGCCTTCAACATATGTCAGTGCAACTTTTGTCTCAGGGTCTGTTCCGTACCATTCAACTAAATCAGCGACACCAAGTGCTGCTGCATTTCCAGCTGACACTGCACGACTGATTCCCACGCCGGTTTGGCGCGCGTAGTTCAGGAAGCTTGAGACGAAGTTTCCGCTTTGACTAGCGACTGCAATTGTTCCTGCAGGTGGATACGGGGCAACAATCTGTGCGCACAGCTGCGCTGGTGTAGACACCACTCCCTGGCCGTTTGGTCCTGCGAGAAGTATTCCCAATTCGTCAGCGAGAGCGACTAGTTCAGCCTCAAGTCGTATTCCCTCTTCGCCTGCTTCGCCATAACCAGCAGAGGTAAGAAAAGCAGCACCGATTCCCTTTCGTGCACATGCTCGAAGCAAGTCAGGATTTGCAGATGCAGGAGTACATACGAATACAAGGTCGATTGCGTTGTCGGGTAGTGAATCAATATCAGCGACAGTCTTTATGCCAAGAACTTCTTCTCCTTGCAAATTGGTGCCGTACACCCCGCCTGAGTAACCACTAGCCAAAATGTTATGTAGAGAAACAAATCCGAATTTTCCTGGATGTGTTGACGCTCCTGCGACCAAGACTCCACGTGGCTCAAAAAGTGCCCGAAATTGGGCATCCGTATACGGAGTGCGCGTCGAGATCATTGAGAGATTGCGTTTTCCGATCTCAACCAAAGCATCGACAGCAACGACATCGCCGTTTTCCCGAACAATAAGCGGATTGACGTCAACCGAGACAATATCGTCGCGCTCCATGGCGACTCGTGACAGGCCAACGATCACAGAAATCAATTGGCCTCTGTTCACAGCTTGTTCTCCTCGAAAAGCTTCAAGTAGTCCCTGCATTCGCAATGAATCAATCATGGAGGCAGCTCCCGCTTCGTCAACGGGTGCTGGACGCAACGCAACATCAGCGATTACTTCGGCCATCACGCCACCGATACCAAGCATCACTGTGGGCCCGAACTGTGGGTCGACAAGCATTCCCGCAATCAGTTCTCGCGTTCCGCTGATCATCGGGGCAACCAATAAGTGAACAACACCATCTGCAGTTGTAGCGGCTGCCAAGAGGCTTGTCGCTGCGTCGGAGACGGCTTCGGCATTATTCAGTCGTAAGCGAACAAGTCCGCGTTCGGTCTTGTGGGCAATGTTGTCACCACCGAGCTTTACAACAACTGGATAACCAAGTTGATCAGCTGCTGCGACTGCTTCTGTTGGTGTACTTGTCTTCTTCTCAGGGGCAAAGGGAACGCTGTACGACGACAGCAGCAACTTTGAATCAGATTCAGACAGGGTGGAAGATTGCTCAGATGACACGATTACATACGGTAGTCAGTAAAGGCTGCGAAAGACGGGTGCTCATATTGGGCACAGGTCTTCATGCCACGTGAGCAGACAGCGCGGACGCAATTTCTGCTGGTAATTCACCAATTACCAGGTGTCCAGCGGGCAGTTCAACGAGAGTTGCCCCAGTCACTGTGGCGGCAATGTGTCGTGATTTCGAAATGTCTACCCATCGATCTTCGATGCCGCCTATTACGAGGCAAGGTGCCGTTATACGACTCAAGCTGCTTTCGATATCAATACGAATGTCGAGTTCAAGTTGTGCATCAGACCCAGGTTGTACAGCCGCTGCGGCCATTCCGATTACAGCTTCAAACATTGGTTCCAGAACCTCGAGACCGGCCGCTGTGTAACCATCAGCGAGTGCATAACGCATAAACAGTTCATGGTCAATTGCAATTAAACGACGCCACAAGTCAAACGTCACTTTCATGCGCGCGTCTGATTGGGACCATCCACACAGAGAAGTAACCGTGATCACTGATTCAGGAAAGTTTGCAGCGCATTGCAACGCCGCCACAGCCCCGAGTGAATAACCGATGACGTGAAATCGTTGGTGACCTAAGTGATTCATCAACGCAACCGCATCGGCAACTACGCCATCAAGATCAATCGTCCCTGTGGGCATATCAGATTCACCAGACCCTGGGAACTCAAAAGTGACCCATTCAAGATTGGCTGAACATGCTTGATGCACTTGCGTCCACGCGTTGGCGGCTTGAGTGGTGCCGTGAAAAGCCAGAATCGGTATTCCTGACCCTTCTGACGAGTACCCGATAGTGCGACTGTTGTTAACCCAAAATGACATGGGGCAACCGTATCGGATGTAACAACTCTGGTCTAGGCGACGAGAGCAGCGCGAAAGAACGCGACAACATGATCGCAATGGTCACGCACATTCTCAGGAGTAAGAGCCTGGTCATTCAGAAGTTCGTCAATGAACGGAGCATCGGAAAAGTAGGTCAAAATTGCGCCGTATCCCGTAATGATGAGGTGTTGAGAATTGTGACGGCGAAAGTGTCCTGCGTCCATCTCGGAGGTGAAATACGCACAAGCACTATCGAATAGCGGCCGCAAGAAACCTGAAAGATCAACACCCACGTGAACACCGCTATCTAGTGCTTCTCGTCGCATGATGCGAACGTAATCGGGGGTACGTGCAAACAAATCGAATCCGGCGCGAATGACTAGTTCAGCTTTATCCCATCCTGATGCTGGCGACGCCATTGCTACCTCGAGACCTTCCAGCCACTCAGACAAAAGCATTTCGAAAACGTCGGTGTACAAAGCTTCTTTGCTAGGAAAATGGTGAAGCAAACTAGGACGTCGTATACCTACCCCGGCCGCTATGTCGTTGAGAGACGTTCCCTCATAGCCACGGTCGGCAAAGCAATGCAGAGCCTCGTCGAGGATCAATTCTCGGGTGGACTTAGAACTGATCTCTTCTGTTACATCGGACACCTTTGCAACTTACCGCCACTTCTGCCCTACCTACCAGTAGGTAGCCCGTTAGTGTGGAGTTATGAGTTCGATATTCTCCAGTGTCCTGACCGCCTTCCTGGTTGCAGCAGTCGTCTGTACCGCGGCTAATACCTGCACCACGGTGTATCTACATCGGGCTCTGAGTCATCGGGCACTCACTATTAGACCTTCAGTTGCGGTTGTCTTCCGCGCAGTGCTGTGGCTTTCAACCGGCATAAAGCCGAAGGAGTGGGTGGCTGTGCATAGAAAACACCACGCCTATACCGACATCGAAGGCGATCCACACTCCCCTGTCTTACTTGGATGGAAAAAAGTACAAGCTAAAAATGTCGCGTTATACAGAGCGACTGTTCTTGATCCGACCACTATTGATCGCTACGCCAAAGATTTACCTGACGACCGATGGGACAAGCTCTTTTTTGGTCACAATAAAACCGGATTGCTCTCGGGCATCGCAATTTTGATGATTGCGCTCGGACCATGGACCGGACTTCTGGCAGCGTTCATTCATGCAAACGTTTATTTAGCTAGCAACGCTGCGGTCAATGCCCTGGGGCATCATTTTGGCCGCAGACCGTATGACAATCGTGCCACCAATCTTCAGTGGTTAGCTTTCTTCACAATGGGAGAAGGTCTTCATAACAATCACCACGCGGCACCGTCATCCCCGCGATTGTCGCACAGATGGTTCCAGGTTGATCCAGGGTGGTGGGTCATTAAGACTCTCACTACTTTGCGGTTAGCAACGGTACGTTTCTCAGATATTCGTCTGACGGCGACGGCGAAGGCTTCGTTCAACTAAAAATCCCACTACATTTTGAACGTGTCACGCGAGATCACCTGCAGTCAATTTTTTGATGGAGACATGCTCCACGGGCCACGACGAATAGTTGTGTCCGACCAGGGACTCGTTGAATCAATTGACGAGCATGTTGGAGATTCTGAATACCCCGTGGTGTGTCCTGGCTTCGTGGATATTCAAATGAATGGTTTCTATGACGTGCATGTGGCGAATGCTTCAACTGAAGATTTAGTGCGACTTGATCAGTGGTTGCTCGAACGAGGGACTACAAGTTGGCTAGGAACCATAGTTACGGCTCCGCTTGAAAGAATGTCTGCTTCCTTGGTCTCTCTTCATGAGTCGTTTCAATCTGGGCAAGTGCACGGTTTTGCCGGAGTTCACGTAGAGGGTCCATTTCTCGGTGGTGCTCCTGGCGCCCATCCGGTCAAGCACATCATTGCTTGTGATCTTGATTGGATTTCTCAATTAGTGCCTTCTGTGCGTCTCGTAACTGTTGCGCCCGAACAAATTGATGTCGTTCCCGCGATTCGGTCATTACGCGAGCGCAGCATCACAGTGTCGCTCGGACACTCACGACCAACAAAAAGTCAGTTCGAGAATGCTGTCGATGCTGGCGCATCAATGGTTACTCACTTGTTCAACGGAATGAGTGGAGTACATCATCGTGACCCAGGTCTTGCAATGTGGGCACTTATTGACGATCGAATTTTCTGCGGATTAATAGCCGATGGAGTCCATGTCCAGACAGACGCCCTAGCGCTCGCCTTCCGAGCAGCCAGCAATCGAATCTGTTTAGTGTCGGATTCGGTTTCATGGGAAACGACATCAGGGCCTCGGCCTGGAATTGAGATTCGAAATGGCGCCCCACGACTCGTCGACGACACCCTCGCTGGGTCATGTACACCTTTAGGTGAATGTGTGCAACGAGTGGTTCGTGAATGTGGTGTCTCGCTCGAGTCGGCTCTAGCAAGCGCAACGTCAATTCCCGCTGACCTAGTTGGTTTGACCGAAATGGGGCGCATCCGACACGGACAGATGGCAGATCTCCTCGCTCTCGATACCGATCTTTCCGTTCTCAAAGCCTGGCGCCGATTACCATCATGAGGTGCCTACACAATTAAGCCCCGAACAAGACGCCCTCGCTATTTCGATTATTCGAGGAATTGCGATGGATGCGCCCCTGGCCGCAAACAGCGGTCACCAAGGAACAGCGATGGCACTTGCGCCACTCGCACATGTTCTGTACAGCCGTATTTTGAAACACGACCCCACATCACCGGATTTCATTGATCGCGATCGTTTGATTCTTTCAAACGGTCATGCCTCTATTCTGCAGTACGCCCTGTTGTTCCTGTCCGGATACGGATTAGAAATATCTGATCTCAAATTGTTCCGTCAGTGGAATTCTGCAACACCTGGTCACCCAGAAGTTGGCCACACTGCAGGCGTTGAAGTGACTACTGGGCCGCTCGGACAAGGTTTTGCAAATGCAGTTGGTATGGCGATTGCAGAATCACATCTGCGCGCTGTTCACGGAAAAGAAGCCATAAATCACCATACATACGTAATTACTGGCGATGGGTGCCTTATGGAGGGCATCAGCCACGAAGCCGCTTCACTCGCTGGTCATCTGAAACTTGACCACTTGGTTTGTATTTTTGATGACAACAAAATCACTATCGACGGCAGCACCTCGTTGTCATGCAGTGACGATGCGCCAGCGCGATTCCGTGCCTACGGTTGGAATGTGATTGAAGCTGGTGAGATTGCCGATGATTGCGACGCTCTGGAGAAAGTGTTAGTGACAGCACGAGATCACGTTGGCGCACCCACCTTGGTAGTTCTTCGTTCGCATATCGGTTTTCCGTCTCCGGATCTCACAGACAAACACGAAGCACATGGAAATCCTTTCACTGCCCCGCTTGTAAGTGCGACCAAAAAAGTTATGGGTATTCCAGACGAACCGTTTTTTGCACCTGACACGTTCGTTTCTGAATACCGGGCGTTATGTCGTGAGCGTGGGAACACCGTTCATTCAGAATGGAAAAAGCGCACACAATCGGTGTCGCCAGCTTTAATCCCATCCACATTTGGTGTAGCTACAAAGGAACAGATCGCTTCTGTTCTTCCGGTGTTCCCATCCGACACAAAATTGGCTACTCGCCAAGCCTTTCAAAAAGTCTTAGAGGCAACGGGTGGTGCTTTACCATTCGTACTCGCCGGAGCCGCAGACCTCACCGGTAATACCGGAGCAAAACTGTCAGAGACCGGTACATATTCTGCAGAGAATCGTGCTGGAAAGCAGATCTACTACGGAATCCGCGAACATGCGATGGGAGCCGCAATGGTAGGCATGGCGCTTCATGGTGGCGTGTTACCAGTCGGTGGCACATTCTTCGTCTTTGCTGACTACATGCGCCCTGCCATTCGGTTAGCAGCTCTCTCACGCGCTCGCACAGTGTTTGTATTCAGTCACGACTCTGTTGGAGTTGGCGAAGATGGCCCCACACATCAACCAGTTGAGCAGTTGGCGTCGTTGCGCGCTATTCCAGGGCTGCAGGTAATTCGTCCAGCTGATGCGAATGAAACTGCGCAGGCGTGGTTGATTGCTGCAACTCATGACGGGCCAACTGCACTTATTTTGTCTCGTCAGACAGTCGTTGCTCTGACTGATGGTTCTGCTGTTGCAGACGGAGCTGGTGTCATCGTGTCGACTAAAAAACCGCAAGCAATCATCATCAGTACCGGAAGCGAATTATCTGTAGCGGTGGATGCGGCAAATGTGTTACGCGAGGAAGGTATCAACGTCAATGTTGTGACAATGCCATCGTGGGAACGTTTCGCTTCTCTTTCGAAGGCACGTCAAGAAGAGATTCTTCCGCGTTTACTCCCCCGCATCAGTGTGGAAGCAGGAACCACCTTTGGTTGGGCCACCTACGCCACTGACAGTGTTGGTATTGACCGGTTCGGCGCGAGTGCACCAGGGAATGTCGTCATGGCTGAATTAGGAATAACAGCAACTCACGTAGCAGAAGTAACACGAAATGCGATTGCTCGATGAGTGATTCTCTCAAGAGACTGTCATCTGAACATGGTCAAAGTCCGTGGCTTGATAATTTGCAACGCGGCTATCTCACCTCTGGCACTCTTGCATCATTGGTAGAACGAGGTATTCGAGGACTGACATCGAACCCCACAATCTTTCAAAAAGCAATACAGGGTAGTGCTGACTACGACGAGCAATTCACCAGTGAAATTCGTAAAGGCTCCACTGCCCGTGACGCCTATTGGGAACTAGTTCTTCAGGATATTCATGGGGCGCTTGACGTGTTTGCGCCTCTGTATTCCCAATCAGGAGGTTCTGATGGTTTTGTCAGTGTCGAAGTAGATCCATCGCTCGCTCATGACACCGCTGGAACACTGTCGGCTGCTCGATTATTGCACGAACGAATTGCGCGTCCGAACGTGATGATAAAGATTCCAGCCACGCAACAGGGACTTCCAGCAATTCGAGAAATGATCGCTGAAGGAAGAAACGTTAATGTCACTTTGATCTTCAGTCTGTCGCGTTATCAAGAAGTCATGGATGCGTACATCGACGGACTTGAACAGCGAATGGCTTCAGGGTCGCCCGTATCCAATATCGCAAGCGTTGCAAGCTTCTTTATTAGTCGCGTTGATAACGAGATCGATAAGCGTCTCGACCAACTCGGTACACCTAGCGCCTTGGCGCTGCGTGGGACTGCCGCTGTCAACCAAGCTCGACTCGCCTATGCCGCATTCCAGAAGACCTTCAGTGGTCCACGTTGGGATGCTCTCGCTAAAGTTGGCGCATCTGTTCAACGTCCATTGTGGGCGTCGACATCTACGAAGAACCCCTCATACCCCGACACGATGTACGTAGATGAGCTAATCGGACCAGACACCGTTAACACGCTGCCCGACGCCACATTGGAGGCTTTCTCGCAACGCGGCACTGTCTCACGAACAATCGATTCCAATATCGGAATAAGCCGTCGGCAATGGGCAGAATTGGCCATGAATGCGATCGACGTTGATGAGGTAGCCGCGCAATTGGAAGCTGAAGGCGTTGCATCTTTTATCAAGAGTTTTGATGAATTGATCGGCGTGCTCGAAGATAAAGCAGAAGGAATTTCGTAGAGCAGTGACCACTTCGTCGAACACACGTAAAGCGATCAATGATCTGCTTGAGAGTTTCGAGAGTATTCAACGTTCATCCTCCGACATACGTCAGTTGAATCGGTTCATCACAACTGTCACCGAACTTGTAAGCGGACCGTCATCATCTTTGGATATCAAGATTGCGAGCGCTGCCATTGAAGAGATGAGTCGCGCATTCACAATGTTTGCCCCGTACAGAGATGTTCGGAAAGTGTCGATCTTCGGCTCAGCTCGGACTACTGCCGATAGTCCCATATATGCGTTGACAGCCGCTACAGCAAAGGCCTTGGCTGAAAATAACTTCATGGTTGTAACCGGCGCTGGTCCTGGGATTATGGAAGCTGGCATGGTGGGTGCTGGTGTGGAGAAGTCGATTGGTGTCTCCATTCGACTCCCCTTCGAATCCGGAGCAAATTCTGTTATTGCAGGGGACGATAAGTACGTCAGCATGCGTTATTTCTTCACACGCAAGTTGATGCTGGTGAAAGAGTCGCATGCTTTTCTCTGCATGCCAGGTGGTTTTGGAACTCTTGATGAAACATTCGAACTTCTTACTCTTGCTCAAACCGCAAAATCAGTTCCAGTCCCTATCGTTTTCCTCGAAGTACCTGGGCAGCCCTTCTGGACACCGCTAATGAAGGTCCTGGAACCATTGCTTCTCGATCATGGTCTCATTTCGGAAAGTGATACATCGCTGTACACGATCACCGACAACATTGAAGATGCAGTCAAAGAGATTACGAACTTCTACGCCAATTACCATTCCATCCGGTTTGTGAATGACGTTTTGTACATCAGACTGCAACGTTCTGTTCCAACAGAAGGGTTCTCAGAAATTGCTCGTCGCTGTGCTGCGCTGGCCTCAGACGGAGTGATCGAACAAACAACTGCGACGGCTGAAGAAATTCATGACAACGATGTGCCCGAAATGCCGCGCGTTAGTTTGAGATATGCCGCTAAAGGTTTTGCAGATCTGCGTGAACTAATCGACGCCCTCAACCAGTTCTAAACAGCCCGAAGGATGTACAGGGCCTTGTCGACTGCTCGTCGAGCTTGAGACACCTTCTTCTCAAGCGCTGGGCGTTCTTTTTCGCCACTGCGAATCGCTTCAGTTATCAGTGACATCGCGGTGTCGTTCAATGCCTCACTAGCTCGCTCAAGGTCAGAAATTATCTCGTCTATGTCACTCATCGTGGCGCCCTTTCATAGATGACGATTAGGTAAATACTGTGGCACAAAAGAAGACGATGAGTGCGACAAGGGGTCCGATGGCGTAGCGTTACTTCTTGTGCTTAGAGAAGACCAACCCCACGAATGGATCAGTTTCGAAGATCCTGATGAAATGCGAACTTGGATGCTTGACGCAACATTTTTGCGTTCAAGTTACAAATGCATTTACGGACAAGGGTGCCAAGGAATTCTTGACGAAGCCTCTCCAGAACTCATGCATGGTTGCTGTTCTTTCGGCGCGCATTTCCTCGATGAAAAAGACTTTAAGAACGTCACCAAATATGTAAAGCGACTCAAGGGTCGCCACTGGAAGAACAAGGATAAGGCCAAGGACAAAGGCTGGTTCGCTACAGAAAAAGATGGTGAGAAAAAGACGCGCGTTGTGAACGGTGCGTGTATCTTCCACAACCCTCCCGGCTTTGAAGGTGGAACTGGCTGCGCGTTCCATATCGCTGCGCTGGAAGCTGGTGAACGCCCTATGGACTGGAAACCGGACGTGTGTTGGCAGGTACCCATTCGGCTCGAAGAGCACATTGAGGACGGCGGATACGTGGTATCCACGATTCGCGAGTGGAAGCGCCGCGACTGGGGCGAAGGCGGAGACGATTTTCACTGGTGGTGTACAGAATCAGCAGATGCATTCGTGGGCAAGGACCCAACGTACACGTTCTTTACCGATGAGTTGACAGAACTCATGGGCAAAAATGCATACGCCATTTTGGAAAAGATGTTGTCAGCTCCTGTCGGAGTGCCTCTGCCGCATCCTGCACTTCGCAAGAAGGAATAATACGAACGGGCTACTTAGCCCTTTTTCGACGACTTGCGGCGCTCTTCAATGCTGAGCCCACGCTTACGAATACGAATACTCTTTGGAGTCACCTCTACAAGTTCGTCATCGCCGATCCATTCGATTGCGGTTTCCAATGTGTGGTCGACAGGAGTTGCAAGTTTCGGACCGTCATCATGACTGTGTGTACGAATGTTCGTCTTTTCTTTGGCACGCACTGCGTTAACAACCATCTCATCACCACGTGCAGCTTCTCCGATGATCATTCCTTCGTACACCTCAACACCAGGCGCTACGAAAAGCTCTCCGCGCAATTGAAGGTTGTCGAGTGCATAGCCAGTTGTTGAACCGATGCGGTCAGCAATCATGGCACCGCCCAAGCGATGCGGCAGTTCGCCCACCCATGGGGTCCAGCCTGCGTGAGTCTGGTGTAGCAATGCTGTTCCGCGAGTACTCGACATCAACATTGAACGGAAACCGATAAGGCCACGCGATGGAGCCTCGAAGGACACGATGGTGCGTCCCGGATCTCCAGGACGAAGGTCTGTTACACGACCTTTACGCGGAGCTAGTCCTTGAGTAATGGTGCCGACATGTTCGTCTGGCACGTCGCACGTGCCAGCTTCAAGCGGCTCATGGCGCTTACCGTTGATCTCTTTTGTGATTACTTCGGGTCGGCCAACTTGAAGCTCGAACCCTTCGCGGCGCATGTTCTCAATAAGAACTGCGAGTTGAAGTTCACCTCGACCAGCAACGCTGGTGACGTCTGGAGAATCAGTATCAGCAATCTTGATGGAAACGTTTCCGAGACTTTCTTTTTGCAAACGATCGCGTAAGTGGCGGCTGGTAACA
>CAMDBY010000018.1 GCA_945889575.1 Bifidobacterium breve | reverse complement strand
TCAGCAAAATATGCCTCGGCGTTGTACGGACCATTTCGTGATGCAGTTGATGTGCAGATTGAAGGTGGAGGTCACCGCAAGGGGTATCAACAGGATTGGCGTAATACCCGGGAGTCGATGCGCGAGGTCTTTGAAGATCTTGAACAAGGTGCTGACATTGTGATGATCAAGCCTGCGCTGTCATATCTCGATGTCATAACTCATGTGCGCGAAGCAGTCGATGTACCGGTAGCTGCGTATCACGTGAGCGGCGAGTACTCCATGATCAAAGCTGCTGCTGAACGTGGATGGATTGATCATGATGCAGTTGCGCTCGAGCAACTAACAGCTATCAAGCGCGCGGGTGCTGACATTATTCTCACGTACCTCACGCGCTGGTTCGCTGAATATTCTTCATAAGGAAACACGCAATGAACTCACCGATCCCTTTTTGTGATGCCAACGCCTGCGTTGCTGCGGGTTGCACAGCAACTGTGTGTCGAGGCATTGGAATTGCATCGAACCAAGTTTTGTTTGATCGTTCTGCACTAGTCATCCCTGGTGGAGTGAACTCGTCTATTCGTGCATTCAAAGCTGTTGGAGGTACTCCATATGTTGTGTCTCGTGCTGAAGGTGCATTTGTGTATGACGTGGAAGGCAATGAACTTATTGACTTGGTTCAAAGTTATGGTGCCATCATTCTTGGACACGCGCATCCAAAAGTAACTGAAGCTATTCGTAATGCAGCAGGAGACGGTACGTCATATGGCGCACCTACTCCTCGTGAAATGAAATTGGCAGAAGCAATTTCGGAACGGGTTCCCTCGTGTGAACGTGTTCGCTTCATGAACAGCGGAACTGAAGCAACAAGTACGGCAGTTCGTTTGGCACGTGGCGCAACCGGACGCAAGCGCATCGTTACTTTTCACGGAAACTTTCACGGTGCTACTGATGCATTGTTGGCCGCAGGCGGAAGTGGGTTAGCAACACTTGGTCTGCCAGGTACTGCTGGTGTACCCGAAGAAGCTGTTGCAAATACATGGGTCTTGCCATACAACGTTGTACCAACACTCGATAATGATGTCGCAGCAGTTTTTGTTGAACCCGTTGCAGCAAACATGGGGTTAGTTGCACCCGCCCCAGGTTTCCTTGAAGGACTTCGTGCAGAGTGCGACCGTGTTGGTGCGCTACTTGTATTTGACGAAGTGATTACCGGGTTCCGTCTGGGTTCTGGTGGTGCTCAAGCTAAATACGATGTGAAACCAGATCTCACATGTTTTGGAAAAGTTATTGGTGGCGGATTACCAATTGGCGCAGTCGGTGGTCGACGCGACATCATGGAAAATCTCACACCACTTGGTTCTGTGTTTCACGCAGGAACTCTTGCTGGTAATCCGCTTGCCACTGCAGCTGGTCTTGCAGCGCTTAATGAATTATCTGATGATGTTTATATGGAATTGTCAGCACGTGCTCGTTTTACTGCAGCGATGTTGCGTGATGCATGTAGTGGTGCAGGAATTCCTGCACAGTTTCCGGTTGTCGGAACTTTGATCGGAATGTATTTCGGAAACGAACTTGGTACGAAGACTCCAACGAATTTTGCAGAGGCACAAACGACAGATGAAGCGTTGTACGCAAAAGTGTTTCATGCATTATTGAGCGGGGGCGTTGCGTTGGCACCAGGAGCATATGAGGCTGTATTCGTTGGTCTTTCTCACACAGATTCAGTTCTTGATCAATTAGCAGTTCGCGTGTCCACGGCGTTGAAAGGCCTCATGAATTGAGTCGGCGAATTCTTGCCGGGCTATTTGCAGTGTTCCTTGCTGTAATTTTTATTCTCGCTACCCGCGGGTCATCATCAGAAATTTCTGTGACTCAAACACTTCATAAAATTGATTTGGTCGCAAGTGTGAATTCAATCAATGTCGATTCTGCATGGTCACAAGAAAGTGGTAGTACTCGTGGCGGCGCAATACGGTTATCTCTTGATGACTTACGAGTGTTGACTGTGCCAGATGGAACCTTGACTGCAGAATATGGGTCCATTCCGGTGTGTACCGATTTTGCAAAACCAAATGCCTGCGTACTTTTGGCAGACATGTTGGGAGACGCGGTTGTGTGGTTCGCGCTCGTGTCTGCTGATGCAATTGCCGGCCGGGAATTTCTGACCTTGCCAGGGCTAGTAGACATGCAAGCTAACGGTGACGAAGGAATTTTGCGAAATGGCTGGGTAGTAAAGTTGGCGACACCCGTGAAGCGAGAATGTGGCGATACATCAACTTCGTCATTGCGCGACTTCATTACGCGCTTTCCTGATCAACTCAGTAAATCAATTATGAATCTCACTGCAGACAATGTTGTGTCTGTGAAGTGTAAATAGGTTATTTAGCGATTGAAGCGCGAGGTTCAGTGCCGACGGCGCCTGGTTTTTCAGCAAGCATCGCGAAATCTTTTTCAATGCTGTCGAACGTCGATGTTCCGTCTTCTAATGCCTTAAAGATTTCTGATTCTGGCGAACACCATGTCTCATATTCTGACATCCACTCTTGACTTGCAGGGTCTGCACCGGAGGTTGTGTAGCGCACATGGCAGACAACGGACAGAATTTCTGCTTCGGTAAGAGCACCGCCGGCTTTTTCACCTTGCATTGGCATGGGGTTTCCGTTGTATGACAATGGCGCGTGCGCGCCACCTTCACGCTTTGGATTGCCGTACAACTTGAAGCCCGCAGCGACGTACTTCTGGCTTCCGGTGTAAACGAAGTTCAACATGTCTTCGATATGAGGGAATGTCTTCATGACTTCACCTTGATACAAAACTCGACCTGCTCCGCCAGCTCCGGCAGCACCATGACAGCCTGCGCACGAACCGAAGGTTGCTGCTCCGATTGACAATGGGCCAGCTACTACTTTTTCTGCTGGCTTCAGTGCAATGAGATACAACATTGCCCACGCAGGAAGTAGAGCCAAAGTTGTCATTGCCCAGAACGGAATCTTTTTGCGTGTCTTAGCGGCAACAACATACGCAGGGTCAGGTACGACAGCTTTCGGAGCCGGAGCTTCTTTTGCCTTTGCTGGTGCAGCTGACGCTGCAGCAGTAGCAACTGCTGGTGTGCTGTCACTAGTGCTGTCGCCAGACGCATCTGCACGTCGTGCTTTGGAGCGATTCAGAAGGTGCTCGGGAATCTCGGTCACTGCGCTTACCTCTCGGGGAGACCTGTCAGGCCTCTAAGAAGGCGGGATGCCTTCAGACGCAATGCCTGACCCCTCCACGATAGACAAACTTCCCCTTGTACAAGTAATCATCTGCTAAAAGCCGAGAAGTTTGCTCGTGGAGTCGAATCGGGAGAACACTAGGAAACATGCACAATGGCACAACCTTGGCACGAAGTAGCCGGCAAGAATCGCGGGAATTGGTCACATTGAGAAAATGGAATTTCTGCCTCTGCGATGACTAGTGTTCTAAGTGCTTAGGCACCAGCCCCATGACACAACCGTCACTAGGACCGAAGAAGAAGAATCGTTCATGCTCTCGATTGACATACTTAGATGGCCAGGAGTTAACCAGGCTTTTTTGTTTTCCCTTGGTCTCACAACTGCCATGGCTCTTATCGTCATTCCTTTCGGTAAAAGACGTCCTGTTGGCACTGGCACAACATGGGGTGAAGCCATGATCGGCGCTGTTTATACCTTTTTTGTTTTGTTTCTTGCATTTGGTGTTGTACCTCACCAATTCCTTGACCATGCCGACAAAGACCTCGGTTGGCGTAAAGACAAACTATTACTTGGGCCTTTTGACATCTTGAAGCCAAAAGCATTTGGCGGCAATTTCCCCATGACAATTAGCTATGAAGCAGTGCGCGACATTCTGGCCGTTGTCATTCACGGGTACTTCATTGCTCTCATGGTGTTTATGTTTGTTTGGTGGCAAAAGCGTGGAGAACGTGGCGCAAAAGAAATCGAAGTGTCCACATACGGTCGACCATTAGTGAAAAAGAGCTAACACCCCATGGCACGTACAGACGCAAACCCACCAATGCCTGAATGGTCAACTGAGTATCAACTCGTTGAGGTCGATGCTGATTACCTGGGCAAGGCAGTCAAGCCAAAGCAATTTATTCATATTGATCAAAGTGAATGCATCATGTGTGAAGGTTGCGTTGATATTTGTCCGTGGAAGTGCATCCACATGGTGACGCCTGATGCAATTGCAGAAGCACACGACACTGAAATGCCCGGATTAGACCCGTCCGACAACGTTCTTTTCATCATTGATGATGATGTGTGCACTCGTTGCGCACTTTGTGTCGATCGTTGCCCAACAGGAGTAATCATCATGGGCAAAGTCGGTGCACCAGATCCAGATGGTGACAGTCATATCCGAACTAATAATCATGGCTACGGCTATGGAATGCGACTCTGAGGTAATTGCCCATGGCAAAAGTTCTTGATAATCCACGTCCCACTCTCAAAGAGCGGGCAGGCAAATTAGGCAATCAAATGCAGGGAAGTCAGGCCTGGAATGCAATTTTCCGTCCTGGTTCAATCTTCCGTAAGGGCTACACAGATAGCCCGCGTAACCGCTCGTACGTCATCATGAACTCGGTGCTATATCACTTGCACCCAGTGAAGGTAAAGCGTCACGCAGTCAAGGTCAGTTACACACTGTGCCTTGGTGGTCTCAGCTTCTTTTTATTCATTTTGCTCACTGTTACAGGCATTTTCTTAATGTTCTTCTACCGCCCTACAGGTGCTGCAGCGTGGCAAGACATTCAAACATTGCAGACATCTGTCACGTTCGGATTACTTGTTCGAAACCTGCATCGATGGGGAGCTCACCTCATGGTGTTGTCAACATTCCTGCACATGTCTCGCGTGTTTTATCACGGTGCATACAAAGCACCACGTGAATTCAACTGGGTCATTGGTGTTGTGTTGTTGACACTCACATTGCTTCTGTCATTTACTGGTTACTTGTTGCCGTGGGACCAATTGGCCCTGTGGGCGGTAACCGTTGGAACCAACATGATGGGCTACACGCCAGTGTTCGGATCGCAAGTGCGATTCGTATTGCTTGGCGGAGTCGAAATTGGTTCTGAAACATTGCTTCGTTGGTACGTACTGCACGTGCTTCTGCTTCCATTCGTCATCGTTATCTTTATGGCCATCCACTTCTGGCGTGTTCGTAAAGACGGCGGAATTTCCGGACCTTTGTGATCGATGAGGACACCTAATGACTGAAATCCCTGAGCATCTCTTAAAGCGAGCACAAGCAGCTCGCGATAAAGCGGCTGAAGATGCCGCAGCACCAGCAGCCGCTGCCGCTGGTGACTCACGCATTCCTGACCACCTACTCGAGCGCAGTAAAGCAGCTCGCGGTGATGGAGGTGCGGTAGCAGTTGCAGAAAAAGCTTCAGCAGTTGTTACGTCAACTCCTTCAGCCGGATTGCCAGTTGGTGCTGGTCCTGGTGGACATACACAACGTTTATTGACTGTTGTTAAGTCCGGTTCTATTCAAGAAACGAAAGCAGCACCAGTTGACAAAGTTCATACATGGCCTCACTTGTTGGCCGTTGAATTTGTTGCAGGTCTTGCATGTACAGCGGTCTTGTTCATCTTCTCGTGGGTTGTTAACGCACCATTGCTTAACGCAGCTGACTTCAACAAGACTCCGAACCCATCAAAGGCTCCGTGGTATTTCCTCGGTTTGCAGGAACTTCTCACCATGTTCCACCCGATGATTGCTGGTGTAACTCTTCCTGGAATGGGACTGATTGTGCTTATTTTGGCTCCGTTTATTGACAAAAATGCTTCGAACAAACCTGAAGATCGCAAGTGGATGACATCGATGTTCACCTTGTTCCTGATGTTCTGGGCAGTGCTCGTCATCATCGGTTCGTTCTTTCGCGGTCCCGGATTCAACTTCACCTTCCCATGGCGTGACGGAATCTTCTTTGAATTGTGATGAAGACAATGAATACCCCCAACAACATTCGACGTAACGACATAAGAGCAAGGAACGAACAGTCATGAGCACCGGAATTGTCATCGCAATCGTTGTTATTGCAGCAATCATCTTTGGCCTGATTGTTGTCCTCACAACGTCGCGTTCTTCTGAAGTTCGCGGCGCAGGCGCATTGTCTCGTGAGACTCGTTCTCGCAACTCAAAGGCCAACATTTCAGACGCCGCACCAAGTGGACGTGATGTTGAAGCACAAGCAGTGGTTCGATCAACAGCAATAGTTAAGGCTGCTCCTGTTGAAGTTGCCCCGTGGGTTGCACCTGATGAAGAAGCACTCGGCGTGTCACGTCGGATGTTCTTCAATCGCGCAACAGTCACTTTGCTCTCAGTCAGTGTCGGTAGTTTTGGTGCTTCATTAGTTGGTTTCCTCTGGAAGGGGGCTGACGGCGGTTTCGGCTCCAAAATCAATGCCGGAAAAGTTGATGACGTTGTTCAGTTGATTCGTCAAAATAAGGGCTTCTTGTATTTGTCGGAAGCACGTGCGTGGGTCACTGAGTATCCGAAGGATGCAATCGGTAAAGGTAAAGCTGTCTATGGCGGTCAGGCTCCAGTATTTTCCGGAATGCAGGCGGGCATTGTTGCGTTGTATCAAAAGTGCCCTCACCTTGGTTGTCGTGTACCTGAATGCAAGAGTTCGCAGTGGTTTGAATGTCCATGCCACGGTTCTCAGTACAACCGTGTCGGTGAGAAAAAGGGTGGACCAGCTCCACGCGGAATGGATCGTTTCGGAGTGTCCGTTGCGAATGGCGTTCTTACTATCGACACCGGCGCAGTTTTTGCAGGACCATCAATTGGAGTTAACACCACTGGTCAAGAAGCCGAAGGACCACACTGTGTCGGCGGAGGAGAGCACTAATCATGTTTGCATCAACTAGTACCTCTATTGCATGGGTGATTCTTCTTATCTCGCTTGCGGGGTGGGCGTTCTACGCTTTCTCCAACATCAGGTCATCGCGTGCCGAAATCGGTTCCGAGCAAAAACTTGCTGCGAACCGCAAGCCCTATTACGACGATGAAATTCTTGAAGGACCGCGTCTTGAGCGTGTCCAGATTCTTGGGCTTTTTTTCCTTGTCATCATCACCGTCGCATTGCCTCTCTATTGGGTTCTTGAACCTGCCCGTACAGCCGGTGCGCAATTTGGTTTTGAAAAGCGTTTTACTGAATGGGGTGCGACACTGTTTGCGTCAACTGCTGATGGCGGTTACAACTGTGCAGGTTGCCATGGTGGCATGAAGGCAACCGGTGGCGTTGCTGCGTACGCAATTACTGATCCAAAAACGGCTGAAGTGAAGTCAGTGTCATGGAAAGCTCCGGCACTAAACACGGTGCTGTATCGCTATACAGATGACGAAATCCGTTTTGTTTTGAACTACGGCCGTCCATTCTCTCCGATGTCGGCTTGGGGGACAATTGGTGGCGGTCCGCTGACCGATCAGAATCTCACCACTCTTATTGAGTACATGAAATCGATTCAGATTCCGCAAGATAATTGCGTCGAGCCACGCGGCCCGTACAACCCGACTTGTGTTGACGGCCAATTGCCTGCAGCAGAAAACAAAGCGATTATTACTGAAGCACAACGTCAAGTTGACAGTGGCACTTACGCATCAGTTGGTGAAGCACTATTCAATCTCAATGTCAATTCAGGTGCGTATTCATGCGCACGTTGTCATACAAAGGGTTGGTCGTACGACGATCCTCAAACAACCGGCGGTGGTGCTCTCGGGCCAAACCTCACCGGTGGTTCTTCAGTTCGACAGTTCCCGAACCAGTCAGAAATGATTGCCTTCATTAGTGGTGGCTCAGAATTGGGCAAGCGTTACGGAGAACAAGGTCAGGGAAGTGGTCGAATGCCAGCCTTTGGTCAGATGTACACAGACGAGCAACTGAAGTTGATCGTGGAATACGTTCGGGGTTTGTGATGTTGTCAGCGCTACTTGCAGTCAGTTGGGAACCCGAGATCCGCGGATGGATCATCGTTATCATCAGTGTTGCGGTGTTGATGGGTTCTACCTATCTCATCTTGGGTACAAACCTCGGTGCACGCCTTGGTTTCTTGATTGCCATTTCTGGTCTGGCCGGATGGATGATGTCAATGGCGATCATCTGGGCTGTGTACGGCATCGGATTAAAAGGGCCAGAGCCAACGTGGCATCCCCACGAGCCAATTGCCATTGTTCGCGATGGGGCATTACTAGACCGAACAGAAATTGTGGAGGGTTCTAGCGACCTCAAAGGACTTGATTCTGTCGCGGCAGCAAAGAAAATTTCGGACCAGTTGTTGAGCGAAGGATGGAAATCTCTCGAGGAATCTGATCCACGACGTGGACAAGCAACTGCCTCAGCTGATGAAATTATTCAGATTGAAGCTAAGGAATTTGCGGCCGGAGAATATGTTGCAGTTGCTGTGTATGACAAGGGTGGCGATCGGTATCCAAAACTTGGAGATTCGATTGACTTCTTGGCATTCAAGCACAAACCTCGGTATTCAATCGTTGAAATTGCACCGTTAGTAGCTCAGCGTTCAGAACCCGGTCGAGCACCTGCACGCGCCGAGATTGACGAAGCTCAACCTCACCGTTACGTAGTGATGATTCGTGATTTGGGTGCGAAGCGCCGACCAGCGTTCCTCATTGGCTTTGGCTCAGGATTGATTTTCTTTTTGTCGGCATGGGTCTTGCATCGTCGCGAAGCGTTGTTGCGCAAGAATCTTGCACTCACATCCTCGGTGGCCTAGCTCATGGGCCAGTACCTTCCAATAGTTACATTGATGGTGCTGGCAATTCTGTTTGCTGTCGTCAGTCTTTTCGCTTCGAAGTTACTTGCGCCTAATCGCCCGAACTCTGCAAAAGAAGCACCATACGAATGTGGAATCGTGCCAAGTCGTGAACCACCAGAACGGTTTCCCGTCAGCTTCTATGTTGTCGCCATGTTGTTCATCATGTTCGACATTGAAATTATTTTTGCATACCCGTATGCCGTTGATCGCCAGTTTCTTGGCACGTACGGATTTTTTGAAATGGTCTCCTTCAGCGCAGTGTTCTTCGTGGCATTTGTGTACATGATTGCGCGTGGGGCTCTTGACTGGGGCCCGCTACAACGGTCAAGCAAACTTGAAACTCAAGAGTCTCTTGGCTTCACTACAACAAGTTCTGTGCGAGTTGTAGGTTCAGAAGGCAGAGCTGCCTAATGGGAGCTGTTCAAAATATCGCCGACGATGGTCTCGGCGGCATGGACCACAACTTCGTTACTGCACGTATTGAAGACTTAGTGAAGTGGGCACGTTCACGTTCAAGTTGGGGAGCATCATTCGGACTTGCATGTTGTGCTATCGAAATGATGGGAACTGGTGCATCGCATTACGACCTATCACGTTTCGGCATGGAAGTGTTTCGCGCATCTCCACGTCAAGCAGACATCATGATCGTTGCCGGTCGAGTCAGTCAGAAAATGGCGCCAGTACTTCGCCAGGTATACGACCAGATGATGGAACCCAAATGGGTGATCTCAATGGGCGTGTGTGCATCAAGCGGCGGAATGTTTAACAACTATGCAATTGTTCAGGGAGTCGACCAGATCGTTCCTGTTGATGTGTATGCACCGGGATGTCCACCAACGCCTGAAACTCTCATTCATGCAATTGAAACTCTGCATCAGCTAATCGAAGACGGTGAAATCATGCGTCGTCGCACTGCTAACAATGGTGGAGCTGGTGTTGAACTTTCAGCTGAACTTTCAGCGCACACTTCAGTCACAATCGGGACGAAGTAATCATGAGTGACGCAGCAGACACAGTGGAGAATGCTGTAGAGACTCAATATGGGTGCCCGGCTCAAGATTCTCACGGCCAGCGGGTCCTATATGCCTCGCGCGATCAGTACGTTTCAGTAATCAAGGCTTTGGCCGATGAGGGATACGAGATGTGCGTTGACCTCACTGGAGTCGACTATTTAGCAATGCCACATCGCACAATAGGTTTCGGCGTTCAACCAGAGCGTTTTGAAGTTGTCGTGAACTTGTTGTCGTTGTCGCAACGCAAGAGAATTCGTCTACGAGTGCAGGTTCCTGCAGATGATGCAACGCTGCCAACATTGTTTGATGTTCACCCGGGCACAGAAGCTCATGAACGTGAAACTTTCGACATGTTCGGAATTGTGTTTACAGGTCATCCTGACATGACTCGCATTTTGATGCCAGAAGATTGGGACGGACACCCATTACGCAAGGATTACAGCCAGGGTTCTATCCCTGTGCAGTTCAAAGGTGCTCACTCATGACCATTATTTCTGCAGGCACCGCAGAAGGCGGACAAGAACTCCTGTCACGTAGTGAACTCACGGCGAAGGAATTGCTACGCGAAGTTGGTTCTGTATTACGTCTGAGCGAAACAGAAGCTGCTCTTCTCGCTGAAGTAGAGACCGAGGCTCCTGAAGATCAAACCATGATCATCAACATGGGTCCACAGCACCCGAGTACACATGGTGTTCTGCGTCTCATGCTCGAACTTCAAGGTGAAACTGTGTTGCGCTGCAAGCCAATCATTGGCTATTTGCACACCGGCATGGAAAAGACCGGCGAAGCACTGACCTACATGCAGGGCGGCACCAATGTCACTCGCATGGATTATTTGTCGCCATTGAACAACGAACTTGTTTTCTCGATGGCAGTTGAGAAGTTGCTTGGCATTGATGGCGATATTCCGGAACGTGCTGTTTGGATGCGCATGTTGCTTTCAGAATTGAACCGTATGAGTAGCCATCTGTTGTTCCTCGCAACCAACGGAATGGACCTCGGCGCAGTGTCCATGATGTTGTACGGATGGCGCGAACGTGAAGACGTTCTTCGTTTCTTCCAGAAGGTCACGGGCCTTCGAATGAATCACAACTTCATTCGTCCTGGTGGTGTAGCAGCAGACTTGCCAGCAGGTTGGCGCGATGACGTGCTTGCAATTCTTGAAGGTTTGCCATCACGGCTTGAAGAATATGACATCTTGATGACTGGTCAACCCATTTGGCGTGAACGTCTACAGGGTGTTGGTGTCATCACAGCACAAGAAGCAATTGCCCTTGGTGCAACTGGCCCAATTCTTCGTTCGACCGGAGTTGCATGGGACCTGCGTCGCGACATGCCGTATTTGCACTATGACCAATTGGAGTTCGATGTCATCGTTGGTCAATACGGTGATGCATACGACCGTTACTCAATTCGCTTCAACGAGATTCGCGAATCAATGCGCATCGTGTATCAAATTCTTGATTGCATGCCTTCTGGCGATTTCCGTATCCAGAACAAGAAAGTCACGCCACCGCCTCGTGCTCGTATCGACGAGTCAATGGAAGCCTTGATCCACCATTTCAAGATCTTTACCGAAGGATTCAAAGTGCCAGAGGGTGAAGTGTACGTAGCCATCGAAAGTCCGCGAGGCGAAATTGGTTGTTACATCGTGAGCGATGGTTCATCGAATCCGTATCGCATGCATGTTCGTGCTCCATCATTCGTGAACATTCAAACCATGCCGCACATGATGCGTGGTGGGCTCGTTGCTGATGCTGTTGCAGTTATTTCGTCAGTTGATCCGGTACTCGGGGAGGTTGATCGCTAATGGCTCGAATAACAGAAGAAAACATTCGCCTAGCACGTGAAATCATTGGTCGTTATCCAAAGGCCAGGTCTGCAACTATTCCGTTGTTGCACTTAGCTCAGGAACAAGATGGTTACGTCACAAACGAAGCGATGGCGCACATTGGAGAACTAGTCGGAGCATCATCAGCTGAAGTGTTCGGAACAGCATCGTTCTACGAGATGTTCAAATTTGAACCAGTGGGCAAGTACCTCATCAATATCTGCGGCACTATGTCGTGTGCATTGATGGGCGCAGAGGAACTCATGCATCATGCAGAAGAGCGTCTCGGTATCAAGATGGGCTCCACTACAGCAGATGGAAAAATCACTCTTGAACGTGCCGAGTGTCAGGCCGCATGTACCGAAGCTCCGTGCTTGCAAGTGAACTATCGCTATCGCTATCGCGTCACGCCAGATCAACTCGACACACTCATTGATGATTTGTCGGCAGGAAATCTGGCATCAGAAATCCCCGCTCACGGAACAGTTGCTGTAATTCGCCAACACATTCCTGCTGATCGCGCAGTCGGTGCTGTGGCGCCAGAATTAGTCACTGAAAATCCTGTGTGGCTAGATGGAAAGGCTGCGCTATGACCGGTGGAACCTGGAAACATGCACCTGGCTTTTATGCCGGTGATCGTCCTCAAGTTGTGACATCACGTTTTCAGTACGAAGACTCGTACACGCTCGAGCGTTACCTTGCCACCGATGGCTACAAGGGATTGCGTTTGGCACTCGCTCGTCCTGCAAATGAAATTCATGATGAAGTAAGGAACGCCACCGTTCTTGGTCGAGGTGGTGCTGGTTTTCCTGCAGGCAACAAATGGGGGCTTATGCCACAAGGCGTATGGCCTCGTTACCTCGTTGTCAACGGTGACGAAAGTGAACCAGGCACATACAAAGATCGCTTGTTAATGGAATGCGATCCTCATCAACTGATTGAAGGTTGTCTGATCGCTTCGTATGCAGCTGGACTGTCTCAATGTTTCCTCTATATACGTGGAGAAATGGCGCTCGCTCAAGAACGAATTGCAACGGCCCTCAACGAGGCATATGCAGCTGGATACATCGGTAAAAACATTCTCGGTTCAAAGTTCTCTCTTGACATTATTCTTCATTGGGGTGCAGGCGCGTACGTTGTGGGTGAAGAGACAGCACTGATTGAAAGCCTTGAAGGCAATCGCGGTATGCCTCGCTTGAAGCCTCCATATTTCCCTGCAGCAAATGGCTTGTACGGACAACCAACAATTGTCAACAACGTAGAGACTCTTGCCAACCTTCCCTGGTTGTTGAATAACGGAACTGCTGCATACACGGCAATTGGTACAGCAACTTCTCCAGGTACGCGAATGGTTGCGATTTCTGGCCATGTCAATCGTCCCGGTGTGTTTGAAATCATCAACGGCATCACAACATTCCGTGACCTGCTGTATGGGGAAGAATTCTGCCAGGGCATTCGCAATGGAAATGATCTCAAAGCTTTTGTACCTGGTGGCGGTTCTGCTCCTTGGTTCACTCCTGATCAACTTGACCTTCCGTTCGAAGCAAGTCAAGTAGGACCTGCAGGTTCAATGCTTGGCTCTGGTGCCATCATGGTGATGGACTCAACAACCGACATTCCGCGAGCCGCATTAACTCTTACTCGTTTCTATGCTCATGAATCGTGTGGAAAATGCACACCATGTCGCGAAGGCGGAACTTGGCTTGAGCGCATTTTGTCTCGCGTTGTTGATGGCAAGGGTACAGATGCTGACCTTGACCAAATCTTTGAAGTGGGCGAATCAATTTGTCCTGGTGCATTCCCTCATGCATCAAACGAGAAACTCGGAATTGCTGCAGTGCCATTTCCGTACCGCATGAACACCATTTGTTTCGTTGGACCATCTGCGTATGCGCCAGTTCATTCAGCTCTGACGTTGTTTCGTAGTGAATTTGATGCGCGCATCGTGAAGCGCACCATGATCAAAGTAACGGCGGTTTCAGAATGACAACTATTGACACCACCGACACAAACGATTTGCCGCCTCAAGACCCGAACGCAGTATCGATCACTATTAATGGTCGCACCGTTGCAGCACGTAAAGGTGATTTCATCATTGCGGCAGCAGACAGTGTCGATGAATACATTCCTCGGTTTTGCTACCACCCACGTATGAGCTCAGTCGGCATGTGCCGCCAATGCATGGTTGAAGTAGAAGGGCCTCGCGGTCCGATGATGGTTGTCAGTTGTATGACTCCAGTTGCTGATGGTCAAATTGTGCGCACAGATACGCCACAAGTAAAGCGCGCACAAGAAGGCATGATCGAGTTGCTTCTTGCAAATCACCCACTTGACTGCCCAGTATGCGACAAGGGCGGGGAGTGCCCGTTGCAAGACCAAGCCTTCAGCCATGGTGCAGGCGAGAGTCGCTTTGTTGAAGAGAAGCGTCACTATGAAAAGCCAATCCCAATTAGCGACTTGGTGTTTCTTGACCGCGAACGTTGCATCTTGTGCGATCGTTGCACGCGTTTCGCTGATGAAGTAGCGGGCGACCCTCTCATCAGTTTTACTCAGCGCGGAAATAACACTCAAATAATGACGTTCCCTGATGAACCGTTTGCTTCTTACTTTTCTGGCAACACTGTGCAAATTTGTCCAGTGGGTGCACTCACAGCTTCGCCATACCGATTCAAGGCTCGTCCGTGGGACCTTGAACAACGGGAAAGCACATGCACGACGTGTTCAGTTGGTTGTCGAACAGTTGTTCAATCAAGCCGTGATGAACTGTTGCGCTACCAAGGTGTCGATAGTGATCCGGTGAACTGGGGTTGGTTGTGCGACAAGGGTCGTTTCAACTTCCAGTCAACGAATTCAGAAGATCGCCTGTCAACCCCGCAAATCAAGTCGGGTGATTCTTTTGTTACTTCCTCGTGGTCTGACGCTCTCGAGTCAGTCGCTCGCGTGATTCGTCATGCGCGCGAAGGCTCAGTAGCAATTCTTGGTGGTGCTCGTGGAACAAACGAAGACGCATTCATGTGGGGCGCTCTTGCTGATGCGGCCGGAATCACCATGCGTGACGCACAACTTGATGACGGACTTCCAGCATCTGTGTTCTCGTATCCGCAAGCAACAATTGATTCTGCATG
>CAMDBY010000017.1 GCA_945889575.1 Bifidobacterium breve | reverse complement strand
AAGAGCACCCGAAGACTCTGGCTCATATGTAATAGACGCATCATTCAGTTTGAGTTTTTCAATACTTTCGCGCAGCGTTTCAAAGTCGTCACCATCGATTGGATACAAACCACAGAACACCATGGCCTTCGGGTCGCGATAACCCTCGAGAGCTTCTGTGGCTGGGTTCAACGAGTTCGTCACTGTCTCACCACTGCGAGCTTCAGCTACATCTTTAATGCCAGCAATGAGGTAACCAACTTCACCAGGCCCCAATTCAGCAACTGGTGTTGGCACGGGTGCACGCTCACCGATTTCGATGACGTCGTGTGTTGCTCGTGCTTGCATGAAGAACAAACGACTGCCAGTTGACAAACGGCCGTTCATCACGCGCACGCTAGAGACAACACCGCGATACTGGTCAAACTGCGAGTCAAAGATCAGAGCCTGCAATGGTGCATCAATATCGCCAACAGGAGCAGGAATACGTTCTGCAATTGCATCGAGAAGTTCAGGAACTCCTTCACCTGTCTTTGCTGAGATACGCAAGATTTCATCAGCAGGGATTCCGAGGATATTTTCGATCTCTGCCGCATACCGGTCTGGGTCGGCTGCTGGCAGGTCAATCTTGTTCAGTGCCGCAACTATTTCGAGGTTGTGTTCAAGAGCGAGATAACAGTTGGCAAGAGTCTGTGCTTCAATTCCCTGTGCTGCGTCAACAACAAGCACAACACCTTCACACGCAGCGAGCGAACGACTTACTTCGTAGCCGAAGTCAACGTGACCCGGCGTATCAATGAGGTGGAAAGTATGGCCTTTCCATGGCACGCGTACGTTCTGAGCCTTGATGGTGATGCCCCGTTCGCGCTCGAGATCCATCGAGTCGAGATACTGGGCACGCATTTCACGTGCGTCGACTGCCCCGGTCAATTCGAGTATGCGGTCTGAAAGAGTGGACTTACCGTGATCAATATGGGCGATGATCGAGAAATTCCGAATTTTGGCAAGGTCCATGGGCAAAGGAAAGCCTACCCCTAGGCGGTTGGGGACGGGGGTGTGTGGCGATAGCCTTTCAAGCCATGGCAAATATTAAGAGCCAAAAAAAGCGCATTCTTACCAACGCAAAAGCTCAAGACCGCAACAAAGCAGTCAAGAGCGAATTGCGCACCCGTATTCGTACAGCGACAGCAAGTCTCGGCACACCTGAAGGTGAAGCCGATATTCGTCTTGCTATCAAACGAATCGATATGGCAGCAGCCAAGGGAATTATTCATCCCAACTCAGCTGCACGTCGCAAGAGTCGCCTCATGCGACACGCAAACGCCGCTAAGTAACTTTCTTACCGCTTCGCAAACGAACGTTGCACAGGTGCTCCGCCCAGGCGAGCCAATCGAGCAACAAGTACTTCCATCACCAAATCTGGCTCCCAGTCTTTGCCACCTCGCAGATCAAGATCTGCCGTTGCAAGCAATGAGATCGCGCGCGAGATACCAGCGCTACCGAGTCGTTGATACTGCTCGAGCACTTTCTTCGCCGTGAATTCTTTGCCACCCAGAATGGCCGCAGCATCTCCGGCGCTTCGCACTCCCCTGCCGTCAATCTTCATCATTTGAGCGTAACGGTTCGACAACAACGCCAAGATTTGCAATGGATGAGATTCACCTGCGTTCATCATGCGATGCAACATAAGCAATGACTTCTTCACATCGCCACCATCAATTGCATCAGTGAGGTCCCACGGAGCAACGCTGCCTGCCTCGCCGAGGAATACTTCAATGTCCGAACGCGACAACTTGGCGCCTTCGCCATATGCAGAAGTGAGAGTTGCGAGCAAACCTGCAAGCCGACCCTGGTCGCCACCAAACCACGTGGCAATGAGCCGTGATGCGTCTGCTGAGAACAGAAAACCCGCTTCGATGAGACGGGCTTCCACCCATTCGATGCGATCTCTTTGATTGCTAACTACGGCAGCGCCAATAGTTTCGGCTTTGACGCGTTTACAGGCATCAGCAATTGCCTTGGGAATTCGACCAGTGACCGTGATGATGAAATCAACTTCGAAGATCACTGCATCAATTGCGGCAACCAATGTGTCAACAAAGACGCCATCAAGATCTTGCAAATGTCGTAATACAACAACTTTGCTCTCCATGAACAGCGACATGGTGGTGAGAGCATCAACAACGGGTGCGATGGTCATGTTGCTTTCGGAACAATCGAAATCATCGACCATCATGGACCTATCCGCATCGCCGACAAGCCGGTCGACGAGTGATGAGAGTTCTAGCCCGATGAGTATTTCATCGCCAGAAATTAGGTACACGGCCATGCGTACTACCTTGCCACATCAGTGCGTCATGCCTCTGTTTGTCGCCACCGGTGCCATATTGCGCCCGCAACACACAGCCACAAACCGCCGTTGAGACGCCCATGGGGCGAGAGGTCTGAACAGATACGTGCAACCCCAGCTACCCATGCGACTGGAATGGTCATTGCCCACGACACCAACGGCACAAGTGGTGTCAACACACTGGCAAGAAGCGCAAGTGGAAGACCCACCATCATCACCATTCCTGCAACCCATAGCGCCAATGGGTTAGCGATGAGCGACACGACAGGTACATACCCAAAGACAAAAAATGACACGGGCATCGTGCCGACTTGCGCTGCCAATGTTGCGGCAAGCATTCCGTGACGGCCAATGATGTGCCCGAGTCGCGCTGATAACCAAGCGAGACCAGCAGTAGCACCAACCGATAATGCAAATCCCACGCTCCACGCGAGCATCGGATCAATCAGCAACAGCACAATCACTGTTGACGCAAGAATTGTTCGTGCATTCATTGAAGTTCCTGATGCTGCGTTCATTGCAACTAAACCAGCCATCACTGCTGCACGCAAGACAGAAGGTTCTGCTCGCGTGAGCAAAACAAACCACGCAAGAATAATCAGTACGGCAATGAATCGACTATTGCGTCGCAACCGATGTAGCAGTGGAGACAATGCGGCCAATAGGTATGCAACATTCTGTCCAGAGACCGCACACAAGTGAGATAGGCCACTTGCACGAAATTGATTCACCATTTCACGTGATTGATCACGGTCATCACCAATGACTAGACCCGCAAAGAGAGCTTGCAAGTTATACGGCATCGATGCAACTCCGTCATGCAGCGCCATGCGCATGCGGTTTGCTGCACGTACTGCGATTGACCCTTCAGAAAATTCCTCGGACACTGATTGCACAGTCATGCGACCAACGACATGAGTAACGCGGTCATACCTGCTGTACGGCCCTGTAGTTTTCGCACATGTGCCTTCCACAATGACGTGTTCTCCTGCTAACCGATTTGCTAGGTGCGCCCCCTGTGCTCCGTGTGCAATCACCCGATACCGCTTGTCATGCAACTGCAGCACAACACCGACACCATTTCCCACCCACGTAGGGTCCGTACGCACTATTGCGTTACCGAAACATGGGCCATCAATCACAGATACCTCCTGCCATGCAGCCGCACCACCAACCAACCCCACCGCCCCGACAATCAACACCGTCATCAACGACACGTGCCATCGTCGATAACGCCACCAATAGACAGAGAGCATCACCAGCACAACACAACTGGCCCCACGCAATGACGCAAGGCGAGGAATGTGCTCCCCGCCAATCACCGAGACCCACATCACCACAGCGAGGAATGTGAGACCAACCGACGCAGAGACACCATGGCTCACTTCGTCAGTCGCAGCGTCGTACGATTGGCTCGTGACATCAACTTCATCAACGGGCGGACGGTTCATGTTGCCAGGCGGCGTTGCATCTACCCGCAGGTCCATTAGGCGCCGCGGTGGTCTCATGGCCATCGGTTGCGCCGTTGGATTGTGGTTGTTCGGTGTCGTGTTCTCATGGTTTGTCTCTGGACCAATTGGCGGCTCGCTCGCATTCGTGCTGATGGTGATGGCCCTTCCCGTTATGCCGATACTCGGTATGCCGGCAGCAGGTGGCGCGGCGCGTTTGTTGATTGCAATTGCCAGCAGCGCCGTGTTGTGGTGGTTTCTAGGTCAAGTAGTTGCTGGCAGGGTGACAAAACGACCTGTCGTTGGCTGGCGCGAATGGCTGCGCGAATTTGTTGTGGTGGGACTCGGACTATGGATTGGCGCAGCGGGCGGATTGTTGCTCGGCGTTCTTGTTTTGGGTGCGTTCTAACTACACCGTGACCTGATCACGTAACGCCGCCACTTTGGCTGGCCCTATGCCCGGAACCTTCAACAAATCTTCCACCTTGCCAAACGGGCCTTTGCGATTGCGATAACTAATAATTGCTTTTGCCGTTGATGGCCCAACGCCCGGCAACGTATCAAGTTGGTCTGCTGTGGCTGAATTCAAATTGATTAGCGGCGTCACCGTTGTAGTTGGCACTCCAACAATTGGCAGCGCACCAGGAACTGTCGGTGCCGAAACAGGAACTGTTGTGCGCGAAGGGCGAAGCCGTGGTGCAACCGTAATTTTTGTAGTCCGCGACGCACGAAAGGGCACGAACACTTGCTCTGTGTCAATAATTGTCTGTGCAAGATTGATGCGTTCAAGATCTGCACGTGATGTGGCACCTCCGGCTGCTGTAACCGCATCAACAACTCGTGCAGAAGACGACACGGTGTACACACCAGGACGGACAACTGCACCAGCCACATGAATTCGCACGGTCAACGGCGTTGGCACAGTTGATAGAGGCGCAACTATGCCAACACCGGACGCATGCGGTACCACGGATTCAACCAGTGGCGCAGATGGACGTACCAATAACCAAATACCGGCGGACGCGACAATGGTCGTCACCAACCCGATGACAAGTCGGGTTAATCCGATAAATGACACCCAGTACGACATTTGTTTTTTAATGACGTTCCAGTGAGGTATATCCATGCCTGTGATGTGGTGAATACAGACACGTATTTGGAAAATCTAAAACAGTTTTGTTGTCAACAATTTTCTATATTTGCCGGTGCGGGGATCAGCCGGCCCCATGGTCTCCAAGATGTCCAAATATTCACGTCGCGCAACTTCATCGTCTTTGACACGAAGCAATAAGGCATCAAGTTCAGCATCAAGGTTGTCAACCGGGTTCATAGCTAATCGCGCCATGGCGCCCAACTTGCGCACACGGTCAGTCTCGGGAAGCCGCACGAGAAATGTCAGCGCCTCTTCTGCTTTACCGGTACGAATCAACAGATCAGCCAATGTGCAGATGGCATCTTCGTTCCCTGGCGCCAACGCCACAGCATCGCGCAAAGCTTCTTCTGTTCCGTTAGCTAACAATTCAATAATGCGTGTTTGCATGGGGTCTGGTAACAGGGCCTGAACAAGTTGTTGCACGTATTGGTCTGATTGGCCGCCCGTGAAATTGTGAATAACTTTGCCATCCTTGAGGACGAACACCGCAGGAATTGATTGCACATGAAAGGCCTGAGTGGCTCCAGGGTTTTCATCAATATTGAGCTTCACAAGCTCCACCTGGCCCTCTGTAGCGGCCGTGGCACGCTCGAGGATGGGCGTGAGGCTCTTGCACGGGCCACACCACGGAGCCCAGAAATCAACAATCACCGGAACGGTATGAGAACGCTCCACCACCTCGGTCTGAAAGGTGGCATCGGTGACGTCTAGGGACATAGGGGCACGATACAGGTAGTTTTTGTGGTGTGACTCTTCCGCATGGCATCAGCAACAACGTCGAGGGTTGGCTTGTAGCCAACATCAGCGGAGCAACCGCCCCGTTCGCCTACACACAAATTGCAGGTGGTCATTCAAACCTCACGTTCAAGGTTGATGACGCGGCGGGCCATTCCTACGTTTTGCGCCGCCCCCCTCTTGGCCATCGTCTCGCCAGTGCTCATGACATGGGCCGCGAACATCGCATCATTGCCGGCCTTGCAAACAGCAATGTTCCCGTGGCAACAGCTCGCGGTTTATGCACAGACGAAGCCGTCAACGAACTGCCATTTTATGTCATGGATTTTGTTGACGGACATGTTGTACGCGACAAAGCGGTAGCCGAAACACTTCTTGGCCCCGATGGTTGTAAGCGAGCAAGTGAATCAATCGTTGACACCATGGCCGCAATTCATGCCGTTGATTTGAAGACTGTCGGACTTGATGACCTTGGTCGCCACGAGGGATACATTGCACGTCAACTGAAGCGCTGGCACGGCAACATCGTGGAACAACGCACTCGCGAACTTCCGTTAGTCGACAGTGTGTTTGAGGAATTGATGTTGCGTATTCCAGAACAGGCCTCCTCCACCATTGTCCATGGCGACTATCGCCTTGACAACTGCATGGTCGATGCAAAAGGCAATGTAATTGCTGTTCTTGACTGGGAAATTTGCACCTTGGGCGACCCCATGGCTGACCTCGGACTTCTCATGGTCTATTGGACCGGACCAAATGACGAAGCAAGCGCATGGTCAAATTCTGTCTGCAGTGCCAATGGATTCTTAGATCGCAGCGACTTGGCTCGTCGTTATGCAGAAACATCAGGTCGTGACATTTCACAACTTGATTACTACGTCGCATTTGCCTATTGGAAACTTGCGTGCATTATTGAAGGCGTCTACGCCCGCTATCTCGGTGGCGCATTGGGAGATCGCGACCCTGCTGAACTTGAACCATTCAAAATTCAGGTCGAGGGCGCAACTCAAAAAGCAGTGCAAATGCTTGAGAGAATGAAATGACCCCATCTAGCGCTTCGCCGTACACGGTGCACGGTGAATTACCGCTTCTTGACTCACCAACACTCATCATCATGATGTCTGGATGGATTGATGCAAGCGGCGCTGCTGCTGGCGCAATGCAACATCTCATCAACGCAACTGCATCACGTGACCTGATTAATTTTGATGGAGACACGTTTGTTGACTATCGCGCACGTCGGCCGTTGATGGAATTGCGTGAAGGTGTCAACACCCGCATCGTGTGGTCTGTACCTGAAATGCGCGTCGGCACAGACGACGATGGCCGTGATGTGTTGCTACTCACCGGACCAGAGCCCGATATGGCATGGCACTATTTCGCAAAAACTGTCGCCACTCTTGCTGCTCAACTTGGAGTCAAAACTGCAATCGGCATGGGTGCCTATCCATTCGGAGCTCCGCACACTCGACCCGTTGGTTTGTCTGCCACGTCACCAGATGTTGCTATTGCAGAACGCCTATCTCTCACGCGCAGCACTGTTGATGTGCCAGCAGGAGTTGAAGCAATTCTTGAGCACTCTTTAACGGACGCTGGCATCACCGCCATTGGCTTGTGGGCACAGATTCCGCATTACGTGGCCACAATGGCCTACCCCGCAGCAAGCGCTGCCCTGGTTGAGGCAGCGTGTCTTGAGGCAGGTCTTACCATCGATACCTCGGCGTTGCGTAAAGAGTCGGGGGTTCAACGCGAACGCCTTGACCAATTGGTGGCCGGCAACCCTGAACACGCTGAGATGCTGGGCAAACTTGAGGCTGCCTACGATGCAGAACACGGCTCATTCGGCGCAATGAAGCCAGACGCCACTGCAATACCTACAGTTGATGAAATAGCAGCGGAAGTCGAGCAGTTCTTGCGAGACCAACAAACAGGAGGTTGACCATGAAGGTTGACGGCGGAATCGGATCAAATCTTTCACACGTGCCACAGAGCGCAAAAGAAGTAGAAGCAGCCGGGTACTCAGGTGCGTGGACTGCTGAAACATCGCATGACCCATTCTTTCCATTGCTCCTTGCTGCAGAGCACACAACAACTCTTGAAATCGGAACATCGATTGCTGTTGCATTTGCACGTAACCCGATGAACCTTGCAAACATCGGTTGGGATCTGCAGAGCTACTCAAAGGGCCGCTTCATGATGGGCCTTGGTAGCCAGATCAAGCCTCACATCGAAAAGCGTTTCTCGATGGAATGGAGCCACCCAGCTCCGCGTATGCGCGAAATGATTTTGGCAATGCGCGCTATTTGGGACACTTGGCTCAACGGAACAAAACTTGATTTCCGTGGAGACTTCTACACCCACACATTGATGACCCCATTCTTTGCACCAGACCCTTCAGAGATGGCACCATACGGACCACCAAAGATTTTCCTCGCAGGTGTTGGAGAAATGATGACTGAAGTTGCAGGCGAAGTGTGCGACGGATTCTTGTGTCACGGATTCACGACCGAGCGTTACTTACGTGAAGTCACATTGCCAGCACTTGCCCGTGGTCGTGCAAAAGCCGGCAAGACAATGGAAGGGTTCGAAATTGTCGGTCCAAGCTTCGTTGTCACTGGCACAAACGAAAAAGAAATGGAAGCAGCAGCTGCTGGTACTCGTCAGCAGATCGCCTTCTACGGTTCCACTCCTGCCTATAAGGGCGTTTTGGAACTTCACGGATGGGACGGCCTTCAGGACGAACTCAATGGCCTGTCAAAGCAAGGCAAATGGGTCGACATGGGCAATCTCATCACCGACGAGATCCTCAACACGTTTGCAGTTGTTGCTGAACCAGAGCGCGTTGCACCTGAACTCATCTCTCGCTACGGCGATGTCATCGACCGTCTCAGTTTCTATGCGCCATACAAGGCAGACCCAACTCGTTGGTTGCCTGTCATCGATGCGTTGAAGAAAGCCTAAGCGCCCAAACCGACTAGCCAACTCTGCACATTGATGCCGAGTTTCTCTACGTCGTAGCCACCTTCTTGCAGTACTACTGCAGGAAGCCCTAGTTGTTTCACTAGTTCGCCACACCGACGAAAGCCGTCTGTTGTGACTGACATGTCACAAATCGGGTCAGTAACAAAGGTGTCAAGACCTAAAGACACAACAATCATTTCTGCACCGAAAGCATGAATCTTGTTCAGCACGTCAGCAAGAGCATTGACATACTCATCATCACCCGTACGAGCTGCAAATGAGATGTTGATGTTGCTACCTCTGCCCTTACCTGAACCGACTTCATCTGCATAGCCAATTGAGTACGGGTATGCGCGAGCAGGGTCGGCATGAAGCGATACGTACATCACGTCATCGCGGTCATAGAAAATTTCCTGCGTGCCGTTGCCGTGGTGGTAATCAACATCGAGCACAACCACTTTGACTCCGCGCGTGCTTGCAACATGGTGAGCAACAATGGCTGCATTGTTAAAGAAGCAATATCCGCCGTATAGCGAGGTTGTGGCATGGTGCCCCGGCGGGCGGCACAGACCATATGCAGATTTCTCACCGTCAAGAACCAATTGCATTGCAGTCATTGCGGTATCAACGGCACCACGCGCAGCTTCGTATGTTCCTTCAGTTAATGGTGTCGTAGTTTCGAAACACCACCAGCCAAGACGACCGCTTATTGATGCCGGTTCTGTTCCGCCTGACATCTTGTTACGAAGTGCTTGACTATAAAAAACTTCAGGGGTTACTTCACGACACGGAGCAATGGCGTCTTGATATTCCTGCCATGCCGTTGTGAGGAATTGATGTAGCCCTGGATCATGCACCGCATTGATGGGGTCGATTCCCCATTGCGTTGGCGAAAGTAAATCAAAACGAGAATCGGCTGATAACACTTCGCGAATGATTTCACCGCGGCCAATATGTTCAAACGGCGAATGAACAGTTCCCTTTTCAATCTCCGTATGGGGATCATGCAAGAGGTGCGCTGGGGTGTAAACGACTTTCATGCCGACAACACTAGAAGATGGTTAGTCGAAACTTGGGCGCGCACGTAGTGAGCGCTTGAGTTCTGCCATACCTGAGGCAGTCGCAATGGTTTCAATGGCATCCCACAATTTCGTGGCATCTTCGCCACGAGGAATGGTGGAGATGACTGGTCCGAAGAACGAGGCCTCTTTGAGACCACCAGGGTTGAAAGTAATGATGGGCGTGCCCACATCTTTTCCCGCACGTTCAAGAGCCATTGCGGTCTCATCAGCAATGAGGCGGTCAAATGACTCATCGTTGGCTGACAGTGCCCATTCAACAGGTAGTCCTGCTTCTGCCAGCAATTTTGCAATGTGGCCTTCGATGTCAGCTACAAAAAGTTCACGTTCTTGTTTGTTGTGCAAGCTGAAGCCAAGCGCGGTGTAGACCTTTGCGACAGCATCATTGCCAGCAACGGAACGAGCCTTTGCTGCAACGCGCAAACCAGAAGTTCCGGCTGCATGTACGTCTTTGTAACCAGAGGGCATCGATGCGTAATCCATCTTGTCTTGATTCAAGATCTTGAGAGAGATGAACTTCCACGAGACGTTGTAGTCACGAAGTGCTTGCACTTCAGTAACCCAACGAGATGTGATCCATGCCCATGGGCATACAGGGTCGAAGAAAAAATCAAGGTCAGCCATAGCTAAACCCTAGCGATTTCGCGTTCTTCAAATGTTTCAATAAGGTCGCCAGGCTTCAAGTCTTGGAAGTCAGACAAGCCAATTCCGCATTCAAAGCCTTCACGTACTTCACGGACATCGTCCTTGAAGCGACGGAGGGACTGAATTGAACCCTTCCAAATGATGGTTCCGTCACGAAGGAAGCGCACCTTGGTACCGCGAGTGATGACTCCGGTACGGATGACACAACCGGCAATGGCGCCGAGTTTCGGAACACGAAAGATCTCACGCACTTCTGCTTCACCAGTGACCACTTCTTCAAATTCAGGAGCCAACAGACCGAGCATCGCGCGTTCCATATCTTCAAGAAGTTTGTAAATGATTTCGTAGGTACGTATCTCAACTTTTTCAGTTTCTGCGAGGTCACGAGACTTGCGATCCGGACGAACGTTGAAACCGATCAGAGTTGCGTTGGTGGTAGCAGCAAGCGTGATGTCGTTTTCGGTAATACCGCCAACGCCACGGTGTACAAATGCCACCTTGACTTCTGGACGCTCGAGCTTGCGCAAACTTTCAGACACTGCTTCGAGCGAACCTTGAACGTCTGCCTTGATAACTAGGTTCAGTGTTGCCACTTCGCCAGCCTGAATTTGGCTGAAGATATCTTCCAGCTTGACTCCGCCTTGAACACGTGAGTCTCCGCGCTGGCTGAGAATGCGACGTGAATGTCCACGAGCATCACCGACAACACGAGCAGTCTTTTCATCTGGTGCTGAACGGAATTCATCACCGGCTTGAGGTACTGATGACAAACCAAGTACTTGCACAGGTGTTGATGGCCCGGCTTCTTTGATTTGCTCGCCACGCTCGTTGATGAGTGCACGCACCTTGCCCCACGCGGCACCTGCCACGATGGGATCGCCAACTTTGAGTGTTCCCTTGTCAACCAGAACGGTTGCAACAGGTCCACGACCAATGTCAAGATTTGCTTCGAGAACAACACCCTTTGCGCGCCCCGTGTGGTTTGCGGTGAGTTCTTCGAGTTCAGCCATAACTGTGAGTTGCTCAAGCAGGTCGTCGATGCCGAGGTTCTGCTGTGCAGACATTTCGACAACAATGGTGTCGCCACCCCATGCTTCTGGAACCAATTCGTATTCAGCCAATTGAGTAAGAACTCGCTGAGGATCAGCGTTGTCTTTGTCAATCTTGTTCACCGCAACAATGATTGGCACATCAGCTGCTTTTGCATGATTGATGGCTTCGATTGTTTGTGGCATCACACCGTCGTCAGCTGCAACAACGAGAACCACAATGTCAGTGACTTGTGCTCCGCGCATACGCATCTTTGAGAACGCCGCGTGACCTGGAGTGTCAATAAAGGTGACTTTCTTGCCATCTTTTTCAACTTGGTACGCACCGATGTGCTGAGTGATTCCACCGGCTTCACCAGCGACAACATTTGCAGAGCGAATACGGTCGAGCAGAGTTGTTTTACCGTGGTCAACGTGACCCATGACAGTGATGACAGGAGGACGTGGCTGCTGCATTGACTCGTCGTCATCGTCAGAGTCATCGAACAATGCTTGTAGTTCTGTTTCTTGCTGTTGACCTGGATCAACGAGAAGAATTTCTGCACCAACTTCAAGAGCGAATAGCTCCATCTGTTCGTCGCCAAGGCTCATGGTGGCTGTCACCATTTCGCCGTGCTCTAACAAGTAGCGCACCACATCAGCAGGTGTGCGGTTTAACTTCGGCGCAAACTCTTGTGCCGATGCGCCGCGCTCGATGATGATTGTGCCTTCAGGCACTGGTGCATTGCTATTTGAATAGCTAGTGAATTGCGGCTGCAGTTCATCGAACTCTGCCCTACGACGTGCACGAGACTTCTTGCGAGGTGCGCGACGCTGACCGTTGTTACGTGGGCCGCCAGGACCACCAGGGCCACCAGTACGAGGACCGCCACCAGGACGAGGACCGCCGCCAGGGCCGCCTGCATCAGGACCACCAGCACCAGGGCCGCCGGGACGTGCGCCACCAGGACCACCAGGACCACCGGGTCCGCCAGTACGAGGAGCAAAACCAGTACGTGGGCCGCCAGGACCACCAGGGCCACCAGTACGAGGACCACCAGGGCCGCCAGTACGAGGACCACCAGGACCACCAGGACCACCAGGGCCTGGACGGCTACCTGGACCAGGACGAAAACCAGCACCACCAGGGCCGGGGCGAGCGCCACCAGGACCAGGACGGAAACCAGGACGAGCTTCACCAGGAGCTACACGACCGCCTGGAGGAGGCGGAATAGGGCGACCAGTTGCAGACATTGGGCCTGGAGGAGGCGGAATGGGTCGAGCACCAGGGGCACTAGGACCGCGGGGAGGCATGCCGGTTGGTGGCATACCAGGAGGAGTTGACCGAGTCGACGGCGCTGGTCGCGCTGATGGCATCGGGTTGATTGGAGGACGAGGAATCGAACTTGTCGGACTTGGACGTCCACTTGAGATCACGCGTGATTCACCGACTGGAGTTTCAGCAACTGGCGCTGGGGACTCAACAACTGCAGCAGCAGGTGCCTCGACAACAGGAGTAGGTGCTTCAACCACTGGCGCAGGTGCAGGAGCTTCAACAACCGCTACAGGTGCAGGTGCTTCGACAACAGGAGTTGGTGCTTCAACTACAGCGACTGCCTCTACTTTTGCTGCAGCAGCTTTTTTAGCGGGTGCTTTTTTAGCAGCAGCTTTCCTGACTGGATCAGGAGTGCTTCCATCTTCAGCGTCGACTTTTTTAACTGCCGCTTTTTTGACAGCAGCTTTCTTCGCAGGCTTCTCTTCTTCAGGCTGAACATCACGTTTCAACCCGTCCTTGACGGCCTTGCGACGAACACGGTCAGCTTGAGCTTCTTCCATCGAGGACGACACGCCCTTGACGTCGATGCCCATCGTCTTTGAAAGATCGAGTGCTTCTTTGTTCGTGAGGCCAAGCTCTTTTGCGAGCTCGGCGATTCGGATCTTCTTGACTGGCAAGGGTTAGGCCTCCGTGCTTTCGGCTGCGGCTGGCGTGTTGCCTGCCCACTCTTGTTCACTAACGACAGAGCCATCAGTGTTGTGGAATTGCATTTCGCCAGTTTCGTCGTCCTTGCGCCATTCGCCCTCTGCGTATTCAGTTTTACGCGGTGATTGACGTGGTTCAAAAATGCCGTTTGATTCGTTGACTGCTTGCGTTTCTGACTTGATGTCGATACGAACACCAGTAAGACGTGCTGCAAGACGAGCGTTCTGTCCTTCTTTTCCGATCGCCAAAGACAATTGGAAGTCAGGAACGATGACGTCTGCTTGTGTGGAGTCTTCGCTAAGACGAACTTCAGTTACTTTCGCCGGCGACAAAGCCTTTGAAACGAAATCGTGAAGATCTTCTGAGTAGGAAACGATGTCAATTTTTTCACCGCGAAGTTCGTTCACAACCATACGCACGCGTCCACCGCGTGCACCAACACATGCGCCCACTGGGTCGACGTTTGGATCATTCGAGAGAACTGCAATCTTTGTGCGATGGCCAGGCTCACGAGCACATGACTTGATTTCTACAACTCCGTCAGCAATTTCAGGCACTTCTAGTTCAAACAAGCGCTTGATAAGGCCAGGATGCGTACGGCTCACAACGATCTGTGGGCCCTTTGCAGTTTTGCGTACTTCAACGATGTATGCCTTCAGACGTGCGCCAGTTTCTGGACGCTCGTATGGCACTTGCTCAGCTTGTGGCAAAAGCGCTTCCACTTTGCCAAGGTCGAGCAATGCATAGCGGCCATCTGACTGCTGAATGATCCCGGTGACAAGGTCACCTTCGCGGTTTGCATATTCTTCAAACTTACGATCGCGTTCTACTTCGCGGATTCGCTGGCTCATCACTTGTTTGAACGTTGCAGCAGCAATGCGGCCAAGTTCGTGCTTGTTCGGAGTGTCGTCGCGCTCGTTCACCCAGTTGCCGTCTTCATCGACGTCATAGGCGGTGAATTTCATGTCGAGGTTCTCTGGGTTGACCTCAACGATGACTTCATCAGCAGCGTTTGGGCGCTTCTTATATGCAGTGGCCAGAGCCTCTACTAATACCTGCAACAAAGCATCGATACTGATGCCGTGATGTTCTGCGAGCAGACGAACTGCATCGGACATATCTAGGTTGCTCATTGTGCGTTGACCTCCTGATTGTTGGTGGGTTCAGATTGGGCAGCGGCATTGCGCTTTGCGGCGCGTGCCTCTGGAGAGTTGGGTTTTGCTTGGGTCTCCCAGACGAAAACGGTTTTTGCCTTTTCGATGAGCGACAATGGAATTTCGACAGTGTCAGAAGAATTCTCAAGGCGAACACTTGCCGTAGTAGAGGTGGCGCCAATAAGTGCGCCAGCAAAACGGCGACGGCCGTCAAGTTCAGCGACTAGACGAATAGTGACGTT